>NZ_JBFTKM010000012.1:0-120774 GCF_056395945.1 Arthrobacter sp. 05T442
AGCTACCGGCTTACGAAGGCCCAGCGGCACTGGCTGCGGCTGCGCGACGGCAGGTGCCCGTTCCCGGGCTGCAGCAACCATTCCCTGGATAACGAAGCAGACCACCTCCTGGCCTGGGCCGACGGAGGCACCACCGGTATTTCCAACCTGGGCCAGCCGTGCCGCAAACACCACCGCCTCAAACACGCCTCCGCGTGGACACCCACCGGGGCGGGCAAGGACAGCCCGCCGGGGTGGACTTCACCGACGGGCCGGTACTACGCGAGCGAGCACCAGGACTGGGAACCACCCCACTGGCCGGACCACATCCCGGCCGCGGACACCGGGCCCGACGAAGGCCTGCCCACAGAACCGGATCTGCCCCGGGACCCCTTCCCGGACTGGCACCACTTCACGGCCGGGCACCAATTCCGAGTCACCGACACGGACGACCCGGGCTGGCCAGCACCCCTGGACGACCCCATCCCGGACGACCTCCCGCTCCTGTACGTGTGAGCGGCTATCTCCAGTAACCCAACCGTGTTGGCGGCCCCGTGGGGCTGGACGGCGGGCATAGCGATCTGTAGATTCTCGCGTCGACCGGAAGGACCCTCGAGGCCGCCGGGATCCGGTTTCAACCGACTCCTATTTGCCCGTATTCAACCGGAAGTTGCAGGCGCTGAACAATGACGTCTCGCGGAACGGCCAGCGACTCACGCCGCAGCAGGCCACGGACAAGGAATTCGCGCAGAAAGGGATTCCAGTCGAACTGCAGCCGCAGCTCGCAGACGATGGCCCGGCTGCAGGATAGCTTCGCCAGCCTGCGGCAGCTATAGGCTGGATTCATGATCTCGACCCCCGTCACGCTCTGCTTCCTGCTCCGCGAAGCGGGCTCCAGCACCGAAGTGCTGCTCGGCCTGAAACGGACCGGGTTCGGCACCGGCAAGATCGTGGGCATCGGCGGCCACGTGGAAGCGGGGGAGAGCGACGCCGAGGCCGTGGTCCGCGAGGTCTGGGAAGAGGTCGGCATCGTCGTGCTCCAGGAGCACCTGGCCCACGCCGGCGTCGTCGAGTTCATCTTTCCTGCCCGGCCCGAATGGAACATGTCGTGCCGGCTCTTCACCACCCGGCAGTGGGAAGGCGAACCGGGCGAAAGCTCCGAGATCATTCCGGAATGGTTCGACACTGCGGCGCTGCCGAGGGAGCGGATGTGGCAGGACGCGGAGCACTGGCTGCCCCCCGCGCTGGCAGGAGCACTGCTCGACGTCGTGATCGTCATGAACAATGACAATGAAACTGTGGCGTCCGTGCGCATGGGCTGATCCCGGCAGCGGAAAAAGATGCGGGCCAGCCACCTTCGAAAGGTGACCGGCCCGCCGTCGTACGTCGGGAAGAACTACGGCAGGTGCCGTTCCTCGACGCCGTTGTATTCGCTCAGCGGACGGATCAGGGAATTCGAGTCCAGCTGCTCCATGATGTGCGCGGTCCAGCCGGTGATGCGGCTGGCCACGAACAGGGGAGTGAAGGTGGGGGTGTCGAAGCCCATCAGGTGGTAGGTGGGACCGGCCGGGTAGTCGAGATTCGGCTTGATCGCCTTGGCCTCATCCATGGCCGATTCCAGCCCGTTGTACAGGCCCAGCAGCTCGGGCCGGCCGTAGTGCGCAATCATCTTGTCCAGGGCCGCCTTCATGGTGGGCACCCGCGAGTCTCCGTGCTTGTACACACGGTGGCCGAAGCCCATGACCTTCTTCTTCTGGGCCAGGGCATTTTCCATCCAGGTCTTGGCCCGGGCCGCGGCCTCGTCCAGCGACTCTTCCGGCCGGATGCCGATCTCGTCGAAGGTGTGCATGACGGCCTCGTTGGCGCCGCCGTGCAGCGGGCCCTTGAGCGCGCCGATGGCGCCGGTGACGGCCGAGTGCAGGTCCGAGAGCGTGGACGTGATGACACGGGCAGTGAACGTCGAGGCGTTGAAGGAGTGCTCGGCGTACAGGATCATCGACACGTTGAAGGCGTCCACGACTTCCGGGACCTGTTCCTCGCCGAACGTCATCCAGAGGAAGTTGGCCGAGTAGCCCAGGTCATCGCGCGGTGCCACGGGGTCAATGGGGCGTCCCGCCGCGTGCCGGCGACGCTGGTCGTAGGCCACGATCGCCGGCATGGCCGCGAAAAGGTCAACGGCCTTGGCCATGTTGGCCTCGCGGGAGGAGTCCTCAGCGAGGGGGTGCCGGGCGCCCATGACGGACGCGGCTGTCCGGCAGACGTCCATCGGGTGCGAGGTCGTCGGCAGGGCATCGATTACCTGCTTGACGACCGGATCCAGTGCCCGTCCGGCCCGTTCCCTTGCAGTGAACTCCGCGAGCTGCTCCGGGGTGGGCAGCTCGCCGTTCCAGAGCAGGTAGGCGACTTCCTCGAAGCTGCACTTGGCGGCAAGCTCCTGGACGGGGTAGCCGCGGTAAAGCAGTGAGTTGGTGTCGGGGTTTACCTTGGAGACGGCGGTGTAGTCCACCACGACGCCGGCGAGGCCCTTTTTGATGTCTTGTTCAGCCATGCTGAAACTCCTTTGTTCCTGTCGCCTGTTGTGCCGGCCGGAGCCGGAAGTCGATTGCGGGGGTCACTGGCCGGGGATCTTGAAATTGAAGACCCCGGTGTCAAAGCGGTTATAGGCCTCGTAGTCGACGAGGTCATACAAACGCGCACGGGTCAGCATGCTTCCAACCTGTGCCTCCTGTGTTCCGTCGGCCCTAATCGATTCCAGAGTACGCTCCGCAGCGCCCATGGCACTACGGAGCAGCGTCACCGGATAGATGATCATGTTGACGCCGACGCCGGCCAGCTGGTCGACCGTGAACAGTGCGCTCTGGCCGAATTCGGTCATGTTGGCGAGGATTGGCACGTCGACGGCGTCCCGGATGGCCTGGAACTCGCTGAGGTCCTTCATCGCCTCGGGGAAGATAGCGTCGGCGCCGGCCTCCACGAGCGCCCTGGCACGGTCCTGGGTGGCCTGGAGCCCGTCGGTGGCCCGGATGTCGGTGCGTGCCATGATCAGGAAGTTTGGGTCCCGCCGGGCGTCGGCCGCCGCGCGGATGCGCTTAGTGGCGGTGTCGAGGTCCACGACGTTCTTCCCGTCCAGGTGGCCGCAGCGCTTCGGGTTGAACTGGTCCTCGATGTGGCAGCCGGCGAGGCCGGCGTTCTCGAGTTCCTGGACCGAGCGGGCCACGTTCATCGGCTCGCCGAAGCCTGTGTCGGCGTCGACGATGCACGGCAGGTCCGTCATCCGGGCGATCTGCCCGGCCCGGGTGGCCACCTCGGTGAGCGTGGTCAATCCGATATCCGGCAGGCCGAGGTCATTGGCCAGGACGGCGCCGGAGATGTAGACGCCGGAGAAGCCCTTCTCCTCGATCAGCCGGGCGGAAAGCGGGTTGAAGGCGCCCGGAAACTGCTGGACGGTGCCGGAGGCCAGGAGCTCACGGAAACGGATCCGCTTCTGCTCCGGCGTGGTCTTGGAGTACAGCATCAGAAGAGTCCCTTCGGTGCGGACGCGAGGTCGATCACGCCGTCGGCCGCCTGGATGTTCAGCTGGTCCAGCTCGCCGGCGGCGAGCTCGGGGAGCCGCGCGGCGGCGGCAAGGAAGCGTTCGATCTCCGCATCGGCCACGAGGCCGGCGGCGAGGGTGCGGAACTTGTTCACGTACTGTTCGCGGGCGAACGGCCGGGCGCCCAGCGGGTGCGCGTCGGCGACGGCGATCGATTCGGTGATGACTTTGCCGTCCTTGAGCGTGATCACCACGGTGCCGCCGAACGCCTTTTCGGCGATGTCCAGCGAGTGGTAGCGGCGGGTCCATTCCGGGTCCTCGACGGTGGTGACCTTGTGCCAGAGTTCCACGGTGTCCGGACGCGCGGCGCGTTCGGGTGCGTAGGAGTCGACGTGGTGCCAGGCCCCGTCCTGCAGGGCGACCGTGAAGATGTACGGGATGGAGTGGTCCAAGGTCTCGCGGCTGGCCGTGGGGCTGTACTTTTGCGGGTCGTTGGCGCCGGAGCCGATCACATAGTGGGTGTGGTGGCTGGTCTTGATCAGCACCGACTCCACGTTGGCGGGGTCGGTGACCTCGGGGTGTTCGCCGTGGAGCTTGCGGGCCAGGTCGATCCAGGCCTGGGCCTGGTACTCGGCCGAGTGCTCCTTGGTGTAGGTGTCCAGGATGGCGCGCTTGGCTTCGCCGGCTTCGGGCAACGGCACGGTGTAGGAGGCGTCCGGGCCGTCCAGCATCCACGCGATCACGCCGTCTTCGCCTTCGTAGATCGGCACGGGGGAGGTCTGCCCGCGCATGGCACGGTCCGCGGATTCGACGGCCATCTTGCCGGCGAACGCCGGGGCGTGGGCCTTCCACGTGGAGATCTCGCCCTTGCGGGACTGCCGCGTGGCGGTGGTGGTGTGCAGGGCCTGGCCGATGGACTGGAAGATCGTCTCGACGTCGAGACCCAGCAGGGTGCCGATGCCGGCCGCCGCGGAGGGGCCGAGGTGGGCCACATGGTCGATCTTGTGCTTGTGCAGGCAGATCGCCTTGACCAGGTTGACCTGGATCTCGTAACCGGTCGCGATGCCGCGGATCAGGTCCTGGCCGCTCGAGCCGACGTGCTGGGCCACGGCAAGGATTGGCGGGATGTTGTCGCCCGGGTGGGAGTAGTCCGCGGCGAGGAAGGTGTCGTGATAGTCAAGTTCGCGGACCGCGACGCCGTTGGCCCAGGCCGCCCATTCCGGTGCCACGCGCCCTTCGATTCCAAAGACTTTCGAGCCCTTGCCGCCGGTGGTGGGTCCGTGGGTCAGGGCCTGGGCGCGGGCCGCGACGATGGGGGCGCGGTTCAGCGAGGCGATCGCTACTGAGGCGTTGTCAATGACGCGGTTGATGACCATGTCGGTGACCTCGTCAGACACGGCGACGGGATCCGCGGCCACCTTCGCGATCTTGTAGGCAAGCTGGTCCTCGCGGGCCAGGTTTTCCTCACTCTTGTAAACGCGGACGTGGTGTTCCTTAACCATGGTGCTCCTTCTGGTGAGGTGTATGTGTGGCTTTGACGTGGGAAAGGCTGCGGTGCAGGTGAAGCGTGGTGGCGGCCTCGGCCAGCCGCGGGTTGCCGGCCGCGATCGCCTCGGCGATGGCGGCGTGCTCGGCGGCGGCGGCCGTCAGCCGGGCTGCGTCGTCGGCGGCCAGCCGCCGGACGCGCACGAGGTGGACGCGCAGGCTGCGCATCGCCTGGACGAGGTAGGCGTTGGATATCGCGGCGTCGATCGCCAAGTCCAGCCGCCCGACAAGGCCGTAATAGTCGTGCCGGGCGGGGTCCGCGTCGCTGATCAGCGCGGGGGCGTTGAGCAACTCGAGCCGCAACTGTTCGAACGTCGCGGCGTCCCCCCGTTCGGCAGCCAGCGCGGCAGCCTTGCCTTCAAGGGTTTCGCGCAGTTCAAAGAGTTCGTCGATGTCCTCCAGCGAGATGTCGGTGACGACGACGCCGCGGCCGCCCGCCGTCGTCGTCAGGCCTTCCGCCGTGAGCCGGCTCAGGGCCTCCCTCAGCGGGGTGCGGGAGATGCCCAACCGCGCGGACTGCTCCACTTCCGCGAGCACCGTTCCGGGCAGGAGGCGCCACTCGATGATGTCCTCGCGCAGGGCGGCATAGGCTTTGTCGCTGGCGCGCATCCTGCCTCCTTCGTTGGCTGCCCTCATTCAGTGTATACAGCAAAGTCCCTTTTGGGGAGTATTTCCGCACAATCTCCGGGCGGGGCGCTCGCTGTGTATACATAAGGTCTTGTGCCGGTAACCGGCGCGGGACTACCATGAGCTCCATCACAACGTCGTGGACGGGATTGAACTTCATGGTCACCAAGAGCTACCTGAACAGCTACCAACGCAGCCTGGCTGAGCCCGCAGAATTCTGGCTGGACGCGGCCGGGAAGGTCTCCTGGTCCACACCACCCCGGCAGGCGCTGGATTCCGGCCGGGCCCCGCTGTACGACTGGTTCCCCGACGGCGTCCTCAACACGTCCTACAACGCCCTGGACCGGCACGTCGAGGAAGGCCGGGGTGACCAGGATGCCCTGATCTACGACTCCGCCATGCTGGGCATGCAGCAGCGCTTCAGTTATGCCGGGCTCACGGACCTCGTGGCACGGTTCGCCGGTGTCCTGCGCAGCCACGGAGTGGGCAAGGGCGACCGCGTGGTCATCTACATGCCCATGATCCCCGAAGCGGCCATCGCCATGCTGGCGACGGCCCGGCTCGGCGCCGTGCACTCGGTCGTCTTTGGCGGGTTCGCGCCCAAGGAGCTTGCCGCCCGCATCCGGGACGCTGCCCCGGCTGCGGTGGTCACGGCCTCCGGAGGGATCGAGCCCTCCCGCCGGATCGAGTACCTGCCGGCCGTCGAGGAAGCCCTCGGCCTGGCCGGAACGCCGGATACCCCGGTCCTGGTCAAGGCCCGGGAAGGATTCGCCTCCGCGACGGCAGACCACGCCGGCTGGCTGGACTGGGACGCCGAAATGGCCGCCGCCGCCCCCGCAGCACCGGTGGACGTCAAGGCCACGGACCCGCTCTACATCCTCTACACCTCCGGCACCACCGGAGCCCCCAAGGGGGTCGTCCGGGACAACGGGGGCCACGCCGTCGCCCTGGCCTGGACCCTGGAAAACATCTACGACGTCGCACCCGGCGACGTCATGTGGACGGCCTCGGACGTCGGCTGGGTGGTGGGGCATTCGTACATCGTCTACGGCCCGCTGCTGGCGGGGGCCACCACCGTCCTGTACGAAGGAAAGCCGGTGGGGACGCCCGACGCCGGCGCGTTCTGGCGGGTGATCCAGGACCACAAAGTCAACGTGCTGTTCACCGCCCCCACAGCGCTGCGGGCCATCCGTAAGACGGACCCCGAAGCGGCGCTGCTTCAGAAGTACGACATCTCCAGCCTGCGGACCCTTTTTGCCGCCGGCGAGCGGCTGGACACCGACACATTCCACTGGGCCTCCCGGATCCTGGGCGTGCCGGTGGTGGACCACTGGTGGCAGACCGAAACCGGCTGGGCCATCTGCGCCAACCCGCGCGGGCTCGAAGAGCTGCCGATCAAGGCCGGCTCGCCGAGCGTGGCGATGCCCGGCTTCAGGCTCAAGATCGTGGACGGGGCCGGCGAGGATGTCGAGGCAGGCACGGAAGGCAACATCGTCCTGGAGCTGCCCCTGCCGCCGGGAACGCTCACCACGCTCTGGCGCAACGACGAACGCTACATTTCCTCCTACCTTCAGGCGTTCGAGGGCTACTACGCCACGGGCGACTCCGGCTACCGGGACGAGGACGGCTATCTCTTCGTGATGGGCCGGACTGATGACATCATCAACGTCGCCGGCCACCGGCTCTCCACCGGCGCCATGGAGCAGGTGATCGGCCAGCACCCGGCCGTGGCCGAATGCGCCGTGATCGGGCTCGCTGACCCGCTCAAGGGCCAGCGTCCCAGCGGCTACGTGGTCCTCAAATCAGGGGTGGACGTGCCCGAGGACATCCTGGTGAAGGACCTGATTGCCCTGATCCGGCGGGATATCGGGGCCGTGGCGGACTTCAAGCACGTCACCGTGGTGGACGCGCTGCCCAAGACCCGGTCGGGGAAGATCCTGCGCAAAACCATGCGCCAGATCGCCGACGGGGACGCCTATGTGGTGCCGTCCACGATTGAAGACGCCGGTGTGATCGACCAGCTCATCGAGACGCTGCGTCCCGCCGCCGCGGGGGATTAGGCGCCGCGGGGGAGTCGCCTCATGGACCGCGGCGCCGTTTACGAGGCCCGCAGCCAACGGTATTCGTTCTCCGGCCGGCCAGGGGTGCCGTAGCGAGCTGTCCGGGTAACGATGCCGGCGTCGGCAAGGTACTCGAGGTAGCGCCGGGCCGTGACACGGGACATGCCTAGGGCCTCCATGACCTCGCTCGCCGACACGGCCCCGGGCTGGACCTTCATGAAATCCTGCACGGATTCCAGCGTCGAGGCGGAGAGCCCCTTAGGGAGCGGGAGCTCCGAGGGCGCCCGGAGGCTGGCGAAGGCCTGGTCCACGTCGCTTTGGGAGGCTCCCGCGCCGGCAGCGCCCGGCCCGGGGGACGCCAGTTGCTCCCGGAACAGCCTGTAACTGGCGAGTTTGTCCGCGAAGGTCGCATAGGTGAACGGTTTGATCAGGTACTGGACGACGCCGCTGGCCACGGCGCTGCGGACGATGTTCAGTTCGCGCACAGCCGTGATGGCGATGATGTCCGCGAACAGGCCGCCGGCACGCATCCGGCGCGCTACATCCAGGCCGTGCAGATCGGGGAGGTTCATGTCCAGCAGTACAAGCTCCACCGGGGCTCCCGCGGCTGCGAATTCCGTCATCAGGCGCAACGCCGACTGCCCGTCAGGGGCGGATCCGGCGAGGATGAACCCGTCCAGCCTGCCGATGTAGGCGGCATGCGCGGCGGCAGCGATGGGCTCGTCCTCGACGACGAGTACGCGGATGTCGGTCATCAATGTCCCTCTGTAGTTGCCGGCCGGGTTGCGTCCCCGGGCCGGGTTTCATCCCCGGACTTGGCTGCGTCCCCGGGGACGACGGCGGGTGGTGCGGCGCCTCGTTCGACATTCGTGAAGGCAGTCGGCGTGGGCAGCGTGACGTGGAACAGGGCTCCGGCCGGGCTGGTGATTGTCATGGTACCGCCGAGGCGCCGGACGGCCTGCCGGACCAGGGCCAGCCCGAGCCCGCGTCCGAACGGTCCTGGCTCCTTGGTGCTGAAGCCGTGCCTGAACACGTCCTCCACCGCGTCGGGATCGATCCCGGGGCCGCTGTCCTCCACCGTAATGTCCAGGCCGCCGGCCGCCGTCGTGACGGTGAGCTCTACGAGTTTCGGCGCCGGCGCGTCGGCTGCTGCGTCGATGGCGTTGTCCAGCAGGTTGCCCAGGATCGCCACGAGGTCCTGGACCGCGAGTCCCGTGACGGACGTCGAACCGCCGGTGTTGAGCGTCAACTCGACGCCGCGTTCGTGGGCTTCCGCGGCCTTGCCCATGATCAGGGCGCCGAGGACAGGCTCCTCGATCGAGCTCACAAGGTCATCTGTCAGCCGCTGGCTGAGCTCGAGGTCCTTGGTGGCGAAATCCAGGGCCTCTGCGCCGCGCCCCAGTTCCATCAGGGAGACGATCGTGTGCAGCCGGTTGGCGTGCTCGTGGGTCTGGGCCCGGAGGGCATCGGAGAGGGTGCGCATGGTTTCGAGCTCGGTGCCCAGAGACTCGATCTCCGTGCGGTCCCGGATGGTGGCGACCGTGCCGAACACCGCGGCGCGCTGCCGGCCGGCGGGGGAGCCCGGCCCCACCGCCGGGCCCTGGTTCACCACCAGGACCCGCGATCCCGTCAGATGGATTTCGTCATGGGCCGTCCGCCCCGATTCGAAGAGCTCCTTGAGGCTGGCCGCAAGGGGAAGCCCGGCCAGTGACGGCGCCGCCGGAGTACCCCCGTCAGTGGAGCCAGGGGTGGAGCCAAGGGGGGAGCCAAGGGGGGAGGCGCCGGGACGTCGGACATCGTCGGTGGCGTCCGCTCCGCGCGCTGTCAGCCCCAACAGGTCCGCGGCCTGGTCGTTGTACATGACCACCTTGCCCCGGGGGTCAACCAGGATGACACCCTCGCGCACCGAATGGAGCACCGACTCGTAGTAGGCGAAGAGCTGGGCGAGCTGCTCCGGCCCCCACCCCCGGGTCACCCGGCGCAGGTAGCGTCCGAGCAGCCAGGACGCCGCGGAGCCGCCCAGCAACAGGGCCAGGCCGATGGCCAGCAGGGCCGGCAGGCGTCCGGAGACAGCCACATCCACGGTCCCGACCGTCACGCCCGCGGCGACAAGGGCCCGCACTTTTCCGTCCGCGTCTTTTACCGGAACTATGGTGCGGACGGACTGACCGAGCGTCCCGGCAGTGATCTCGGTGAATGCCTCGCCGTTCAGGGCCGCGTCGATGGAGCCGATGTACGGCTTTCCCAGTTCCTCGCTCCGGGGGTGCGTCCACCGTGTCCGGTCCGGTGCCATGATCGTGATGAAGTCCGCGCCCGCGTCCGCCGTGACTTTCAACGCGTACGGCTGCAGGAGCGCGGACGGGTCGGTGGCGCCCGCCGCCTGCAGGACGAGCGGGTTATCGGCGACAGCTGTGGCGACGCCGGCCATGCGCCGGCCCGCCTCGTTGTAGGCCTGGTCGCGGGCGTCGACGAAAGCTGCCGTGCCGACGACGGCCGTGAGTGCGACCATGAAAAGTAGGTGGGCCACGAACAACCTGCGGGCAATGCTCCAGCGGTGGATCATCAACGTCTCCTACGACCAATATGAACGCAACGGTGAGCTGAGTCACTTCACGCCTAATGATGGATATCACACCGGATCGACGTGATGAGCTCAGAGCCTGGGCCGCAGCGTCTTCCAGATTATCCCTAAGGAGACAACCATGGCCTCTCAACGAGGAGAGTCAGCTGCGCCGGCCAAGATGCGCCGCAAAGGGCTCGACAAGTCCCACTATCTTTACATTGCCGTCATAGTCGCCGTTGTACTCGGTGCCGTGGTGGGCCTGCTGTTCCCCGAGGTCGGAAAGAACCTCAAGCCACTGGGCGACGGTTTCATCAAACTGATCAAGATGATGATCGCCCCCGTCATCTTCTGCACGATTGTGCTGGGCATCGGCTCCATCGCCAAGGCCGCAACCGTCGGCAAGGTTGGCGGCCTGGCTCTGGGTTACTTCATCATCATGTCCACCTTCGCCCTGGCCATCGGCCTCGTGGTCGGCAACGTGATCCACCCGGGCGAGGGACTCAAACTCGCCGCCTACGATCCGAACAAGAAGGCGGCCACGGACAGCACCGTCGACTTCCTGCTCGGCATCATCCCGAACGACATTCCGGTCCTGCCCACCCTGCTCGCAGCGATCCTGGTTGGCTTCGCCCTCCAGAAAATGGGCCCGCAGGGCGCCCCGATCCTCAAGGCCATCGGCCACGGCCAGGCCCTCGTGTTCCGGATCCTCATCATGATCATGTGGCTGGCACCCGTCGGCGCCTTCGGTGCGATTGCCGCCGTCGTCGGTGCCACCGGGGTCCAGGCCATCCTCGGCATGTTCACGCTGATGGTCGCTTTCTACATCACCTGTGCCCTGTTCATCGTCGTGGTCCTCGGCAGCCTGCTCCAGGTCGTGGCCGGCGTCAACATCTTCCGGCTGATGAAGTACCTGGCCCGTGAATACCTGCTGATCTTCTCCACCTCTTCCTCCGAAGCCGCACTGCCCCGCCTGATCGCGAAGATGGAACACCTCGGCGTGTCCAAGCCGGTCGTCGGTGTCACGGTTCCCACCGGTTACTCCTTCAACCTCGACGGCACGGCCATCTACCTGACGATGGCATCGCTTTTCGTGGCCAACGCCATGGGCACCCCGCTGGACCTCGGAGCGCAGATCTCGCTGCTGATCTTCATGATCATCGCCTCAAAGGGTGCGGCGGGTGTCAGCGGCGCCGGCCTGGCCACCCTCGCGGCCGGCCTCCAGGCCCACCGTCCGGAACTGCTCGGCGGCGTCGGCATGATCGTTGGCATCGACCGCTTCATGTCCGAGGCCCGCGCGCTCACCAATTTCACCGGCAACGCCGTGGCCACCGTGCTGATCGGTACCTGGGTCAAGGAGATCGACGGCGCACAGGTTGAGCGTGTCCTCTCCGGCGCCGCGCCCTTCGATGAGCAGACCATGATCGCCGGTCACGGCGCCGGTCACGAGGTCGGCCAGACCGCCGCCGAGCCGGCCCAGGCCGCCCGTCCGGTCCCGGCCAACGCCTGAACAGAAGGCAGGACGCTGGCACCGGCGCAATGAAACCGCCCGGACGCACCTCCCGCGTCCGGGCGGTTTTTCGCGCACCGCTGCCCCTCCGCCGGCAACCTTCGACTTCTACCGGAAGGTCAAGGCTCAGATGACGGCCGTTGTCAAGGTCCGTCGAATACCGTGTCGGGCGCTGTAGCCTTGGTTGGAATAAGGCCGGCGCCGGAAGTCCAGCGGCACCAAATTCAAGCACGATAATCAACGTCATCGAAAGTGTGGATAGATACGTGAGCAGCGAACAGGGTTCAGCAACTCTGGAAGGCACCGAACTCGATCTGGAAGACGCCGTCATGGGCCCCACCGGGCGCCCCAAACGCGACTTTCCGGAGCCCGCGCCGCTGTCATCCCATGGCCCCGCGCGGGTCATCGCCATGGTCAACCAGAAGGGCGGGGTGGGGAAGACCACCTCCACCATCAACCTTGCGGCCGCGCTGGCGGAATTCGGCCGCCGTGTTCTCGTCGTGGACTTCGACCCGCAGGGTGCCCTCTCGGCCGGGCTCGGCATCAACCCCCACGAACTGGATCTCACGGTCTACAACGTCCTGATGGACCGCAAGGTCGACATCCGCGACGCCATCCACAAAACCGGCGTGGACAACCTGGACCTGCTCCCGGCCAACATCGACCTCTCCGCCGCGGAGGTCCAGCTGGTCAACGAGGTCGCCCGCGAACAGGTGCTGGACCGGGCCCTGAAGAAGGTCGAGGATGACTACGACGTCGTCCTGATCGACTGCCAGCCCTCCCTTGGCCTGCTCACCGTCAATGCACTGACGGCCGCCCACGGCGTGATCATCCCGCTGATCTGCGAGTTCTTCGCGCTGCGCGCCGTGGCCTTGCTGGTGGAGACCATCGACAAAGTCCAGGACCGGCTGAACCCGCGGCTCCAGGTCGACGGCGTCCTCGCCACCATGTACGACGCCCGCACCCTGCACAGCCGCGAGGTGATCTCCCGCCTGGTGGAGGCCTTCGGCGACACGGTTTTCGAGACCGTCATCAAACGCTCCATCAAGTTTGCGGACGCCACCGTCGCTGCCGAGCCCATCACCAGCTACGCCGGTAACCACATAGGCGCCGACGCTTACCGCAACCTGGCCAAAGAGCTTATTTCGCGCGGCGGCGCGCCCTAGTCAGGGCCGTGGCAGAGGCAGCCGTCCCGCCATCGGGGCTCGATCAGCCGGCGGCCAGGAAGCCGGGGTTCGAGGTGCGGCTGGCCAACTTCACCGGCCCGTTCGACCTCCTGCTCGCCCTGATCTCCAAGCACCAGCTGGATATCACCGAGGTTGCGTTGTCGACGGTCACGGACGAATTCATCAAGTACATCAAGGGCCTCCAGCGGCTGGGGGAGGAATGGGCCCTCGATGAGGCCAGTGAGTTCCTCGTCATAGCCGCAACCCTCCTGGACCTCAAGGCCGCCCGGCTGCTGCCGGCCGGCGAGGTGGAGGATGACGACGACATTGCCCTCCTGGAAGCCCGGGACCTCCTGTTTGCCCGGCTGCTCCAGTACAAAGCCTTCAAGCACGTTGCCGGATTGATGGGCTCCACCCTTGAACTCGAGGCCCGGAGGTACCCCCGGCAGGTGGCGCTTGAGGGGCACTTCGCAGCCTTGCTTCCGGAACTGCTCTGGCGTCACACCCCGCAGCAGTTCGCCGCCCTGGCGGAGAAAGCGCTCAAGCCCAAAGAGGCGGCGCCCACCGAGGTCGGCCTTGCCCATCTCCACGGCACGCCGGTCAGCGTCAGGGAACAGGCGGAACTGCTCGGGCTCCGGCTCCGGGCGGGCAAGCGACTGACCTTCCGGGCGCTGGTCGCCGACGCCGAGTCCACGCTCGTGGTGGTCGCGAGGTTCCTCGCGCTGCTGGAGATGTTCCGGGACAAGGCGGTGGGCTTCGACCAGCTTGAGCCGCTGGGAGACCTCACGGTCCACTGGACGGCCGATAGCGACGACTGGAGCAGCGGGAACCTGAGCGAAGAATACGAGGAGCAGCAGTGAGCGACGCACCATATGAACCGGGCCCGGAGCCGCCGTGTGACGACGCTTCGGCTGACGGCCCGGACGTCCACCGCCTCCCTGGCGGCGCACGCGCGGCCCTCGAGGCGGTGCTCATGGTGATCGACGAGCCGGCCACCGCCGTCGGGCTGGCCGCGGGCCTGAACCTGACGGTCGACGTTGTCGAATCCCTGCTGGCGGACCTGCAGCGCGAGTATAACGGTTATACTGTTAATGCCCCGGATGTGGACCTCGCCGGCCAGAACAGTACCGGCAACGGCAACACTGGCGGCTTCAGTGCCACCCCCCGGGGTTTTGAATTGCGGAATATCGCCGGAGGCTGGCGGATCTATTCCCGTGCTGAATTTGCGGACATCGTCGGCGGATTCGTGCTGGAAGGACAGACAGCCAGGCTGACGCAGGCGGCGCTCGAAACGCTCGCCGTCATCGCTTACCGCCAGCCCGTATCAAGGGCGCGGGTGTCTGCAATTCGAGGAGTGAATGTTGACTCTGTCGTGCGGACGCTGACGCAGCGGGGACTGATCGAGGACTCGGGTACCGATACCGAATCCGGAGCCGTCCTGTACCGCACGACGTCGTATTTCCTGGAACGCATGGGAATCGGCTCAGCGGCGGACATGCCGCAGCTTTCCCCCCATCTTCCGGGGCTGGAAGGCATCGAAGAGTTCTACGACGCAGACAGAATGTAGGCAGGAACAACTGCCTGCGAACGAGTATCCACCGGGGCAGGACCATTTTGCCCCAGCCGGCGGGTGTTGTCGGGAGACAGCGGCCGTTTGGCCAATAAAACGAAGGACGGGTCATGACACAGGCGGGACGCCAGGGTTCACCACGTAACAGTTCAGCACGCAACAGTGCAGGACGAGATTCAGCGCAAGGCTCCGGCCGCCCCGCGCAGGGCGGCTCCGGCCGCCCCGCACAGGGCGGCGCCAGCCGCGGTTCCCAGAGCGGCGCCAGCCGCAGCGGGGGAGCCGGCTTCAAGGGCGGCGGAGACCGCCCCTTCAAGCACCCCAAGCCCCGCGAAGAGGCCTTCGTCGATCCGGACCTTCAGGGTCCCGATGGCGCGCCGGCGGCGGGCCGTCCCGCGTCCGGAGACTGGAAGACCAAGGCGCCATCCGGCAAGGACGCAGCCCGCAAGGCCGCCGCGCGCAAGCCCGGCTTCGGCAAGGCCGCCGGGACGCCCGGTGCCCTCAAGCCCAAGCCGCGCACCGGCGCCGCCAAGTTCGCGGGCCCCCGCGCCTTCGGCAGCGAACGCTTCGGCCAGAACCTGGGACCCGTGCGTAAACCGGCCCGCAAGCGCGGCCCCCGCGCTGAGGTGCCCCAGTCTGAACTGCACGACGCCGACGGCACCCGGCTGCAAAAGGTCATGGCCTCGGCCGGCGTCGCGTCACGGCGCGTCTGCGAGGAAATGATCGCCGAAGGCCGCGTCGAGGTCGACGGCCAGGTCGTGACGGAACTTGGCGTGCGCGTCGACCCGAAGACCGCCGTGATCCACGTTGACGGACTGCGCATCCAGCTGGACGAAAACATGGTCTACATGGTGTTCAACAAGCCCAAGGGCGTTGTCTCCACGATGGAGGACCCCGACGGCCGTCCGTGCATCAGCGACTTCGTGCGCAACCACCACGGCGAACGCCTCTTCCATGTCGGCCGGCTCGACGTCGCCACGGAGGGCCTGCTGCTGCTGACAAACGACGGCGAACTCGCCAACCGCCTGACGCACCCGTCCTACGAAGTCCCCAAGACCTACCTTGTGCAGGTCCGTGGGCCGTTTCCGCAGGGCATCGGTGCCGAGCTGAAGGCCGGCGTCGAACTCGAGGACGGAATCGCCTCGGTCGACTCCTTCAAGCTTGTGGACTCGACCCCGGGCCACGTGCTGATCGAGGTGGTGCTGCACTCGGGCAAGAACCGGATCGTCCGGCGCCTCTTCGACGCCGTCGGCTTCCCGGTCCTGCGCCTGGTCCGCGTCAAGGTCGGACCCATCGGCCTGGGCGACCAGCGCCAGGGCAGCATCCGCAACCTCGGCAAGCAGGAAGTCGGCCACCTGCTGGCATCCGTAGGGCTGTAGTATGTCTGCCTTTCGCACCCACGGCCGCGGCCACCTGGCCGGGCCGGTGGTGGTCGTGGGGACCGGGCTCCTGGGCACCAGCATCGGGCTGGGGCTGCGGGGCCGCGGCGTGGCGGTGTTCCTCTCCGATCCCTCGCCCACCAACCAGGCCGTCGCCGTCGACATCGGCGCCGGCCTGCCTTTGGCGCGCCTGGACGGGGACCAGCCCGAACTCGTAGTGGTGGCAGCGCCGCCGGACGTGACCGCCGATGTGGTGGCCAAGGCGCTCGGGGACTACCCGGCCGCCGTCGTCGTGGACATCGCGAGCGTGAAGGCCGGCATCCTGGCCGATCTCCGCAGCCGCGGAGCCGACCTCGGCCGCTATGTGGGGACCCACCCCATGGCCGGCCGCGAAAAGTCCGGCCCCGTCGCCGCCCGCGGTGAACTGTTCACCTCCATGCCCTGGGTCCTGTGCCCCGCGGAGGAGACGCTTCCCGAATCCGTGCTGACGGCGCGTGCGCTGGCCAGCGACCTCGGCGCGGTGGTCTCCGAATTCGGGGCGGAGGAACACGACGAAGCCGTGGCGCTGGTCTCGCACGTGCCCCAGGTCATGTCCTCGCTCGTGGCCGGCCGCCTGCAGGGGACACCCCTGCACGCACTGTCGCTGGCCGGAAACGGCCTGCGCGACGTCACCCGGATTGCGGCGAGTGATCCCACGCTGTGGGTCCAGATCCTGGGCGCGAACGCGGACAAGGTGGTCGGGATCCTGCAGGGGGTCCGCGAGGACCTCAACCGGCTGATCGGCACCCTCGAACACCCCACGGCTCCCGGCGCGCGGCTCGACCTTGCCCAGCTGATCAGCGAAGGCAACGCCGGCCAGTCCCGGATTCCGGGCAAGCACGGCGGACCGCCGCAGGCTTACTCCTGGCTGACGGTCCTGGTGGATGACACGCCCGGCCAGATTGCCAGGCTCCTGACGGAAATTGGCGAGATCGGTGTCAACCTGGAGGACCTCCGCCTGGACCACTCCTCGGGACAGAACGTGGGCATGGTGGAACTCTCTGTCCTGCCCAACAAGCACGACCTTTTGATCGAAGCCCTTAACGACCGCGGATGGCGGGTACTTCAGTAATGACCCAGGAACTCATCGAAACGGTGGACATTCTCCGCCCCGGGAAAGGCCTTGTCGTCGCGATTGACGGCCCCTCCGGCTCCGGCAAATCGAGCGTCAGCAAAGAGGTGGCGCGCCGGCTCAAACTGGCGTACCTCGACACCGGTGCCATGTACCGGGCACTGACCTGGTATTGCCTGGACCGCGGCACGGACCTGGATGACGGTGCCGCCGTCGAGGCTGCTGCCGAGAACCTGCCGTTGGAGATCAGCACCGGCCCGCAGGAGGAGTACGTCCGCGTCGACGGCGAGGACGTCACGCTCGCGATCCGCGAGCCGTCGATCTCGGCCGCCGTCAGCGCCGTGGCCACGACCCTCGGCGCCCGCACGGAGCTGATCCGCCGCCAGCGCCAGCTGATCGAGAAGCACCACCGCCGGATCGTCGTCGAAGGCCGCGACATCACCACCGTCGTCGCGCCCCACGCTGAAGTGCGGATGCTGCTCACCGCCAGCGAAGAGGCGCGGCTGCGCCGCCGCGGTATCCAGCTCGGCGGCAGCCAGGATGCCGAGCAGCTCGCAGCCCAGGTGACCCGCCGCGATGCGAGGGACTCGACCGTGGTGAACTTCACGACGGCCGCGGACGGCGTCGTCACGCTGGACTCCTCCGAGCTGGACTTCCAGGAGACGGTGGACGCCGCGCTCGGCATCGTGCACAGGATCCTCGACCACAAGGCCGCCCGTGACTGAGGCCGGCACCCCGACACCGGCGCTCCTGCCGGGCCGCTGGACCACCGCCTGGAGCCGGCCCGTGGGCTGGATCCTGGACCATGTCCTGTACCGGACCTCGGTCACCGGACGCTCCAACGTCCCCGCAACCGGCCCGGTTATCTTTGCCGGCAACCACATCAGCTTCCTGGACGGACCGGTCATGTTCGGGGCCGCGCCCCGGCCCATGCACATCCTGGTAAAGCAGGAGATGTTCGCCGGCTTCCTGGGCCGGGTGCTGACGGCATCCGGCCAGCTGCCCGTGGACCGCAGCGGCGGCCGGGAGGCCCTGGCCACGGCCCGGAGGCTGCTCGAGGCGGGCCGGTGCGTCGGGATCCTCCCCGAAGGGACGCGGGGGAGCGGCGAGGCTGCCGCCATCAACAACGGCGTCGCCTGGCTCGCACTGAACTCGAGCGCGACGGTGGTGCCGGTGGCCATCCTGGGCACCCGCGTCGACGCCGAGCACCTGGACACAGTTCCCCGGCTGCGCCGCCGGCTGCGCGTCAGCTTCGGCGGAGCCCTCAATGTCAGCCGCAGGCCCGGGGAGACCGGGCGTGTTTCAATGGACAGGGCGGGAAACGAGATCCGCGCCGCGCTGGCGCGCCATGTCCAGGACTCCATCAAAAGGACCGGGCAGCCCTTGCCCGACGCGGATTCCCCGCAAGAACGTCATGAAGAAGTAGCCGCGACGCCGGCAGATCACCACCTAAGGAAAGTGCAATGAGCGATACGACTCAAACCTCCGGCAATTTTGGCGCCGGCGAAGACGAATACACGCCCACCGGCACGGACCAGGTGGCTGAGCATCTCGCCGCCTTGGACGACGATGAAGCAGAGATGCGCGCAGCTTCCCTCCGTGCCGGCCTCGACGATTACGAACTGGATGAGGAAGACGCCGCCCTGCTGAGCGGCCACTTCGACGACGAGGACTTCGACGGTCCCGTCAAGCTGGATCCGGTCCTGGCCATCATCGGCCGGCCCAACGTGGGCAAGTCCACGCTGGTCAACCGCATCCTGGGCCGCCGCGAGGCAGTCGTGGAAGACACTCCCGGTGTTACCCGGGACCGTGTCATGTACGCGGCGCACTGGAACGGCCGGAACTTCACCGTCGTCGACACCGGCGGCTGGGAGCACGACGCCCGCGGCATCCACGCCCGGGTTGCCGAGCAGGCCGAGATGGCCGTCGAGCTCGCGGACGCCGTATTGTTCGTCGTCGACTCCGCAGTGGGCGCGACCGCCACTGACGAGGGCGTCGTGAAGATGCTCCGCAAGTCCAAGAAGCCGGTCATCATGGTGGCCAACAAGGTGGACGACTTCGCGCAGGAAGCCGACTCGGCCACTCTCTGGGGGCTCGGCTTCGGCGAGCCGTACCCCGTCTCGGCCCTCCACGGCCGCGGCGTGGCCGACCTCCTGGACCACGTGATGGACACGCTCCCGGAGTTCTCCACCATCGAAGGCCTTGAGCGCTCCGGCGGCCCCCGCCGCGTCGCCCTGATCGGACGCCCGAACGTCGGCAAGTCCTCGCTCTTGAACAAGCTCGCCGGTTCTGAACGCGTGGTCGTGGACAACACCGCCGGCACCACCCGGGACCCGGTCGATGAGTTCATCGAACTCGGTGACCGCACCTGGCGCTTCGTCGACACCGCCGGCATCCGCCGCCGCCAGCACATGGCCCAGGGCGCCGACTTCTACGCCTCGCTGCGGACGCAGAGCGCGCTCGAAAAGGCCGAGGTCGCCGTCGTGCTCCTGGCTGTGGACGAAGTGCTCAGCGAGCAGGATGTGCGCATCCTGCAGCTCGCCATCGAATCCGGACGCGCGCTGGTGCTGGCTTTCAACAAATGGGACCTGCTCGACGACGAACGCCGCCGCTACCTTGAGCGCGAGATCGACCAGGACCTGGCCCACGTGGCATGGGCTCCCCGCGTCAACATCTCCGCCAAAACCGGCTGGCACAAGGACAGGCTCGTCCCGGCCCTCGACACGGCACTGGAAAGCTGGGACAAGCGCATCCCCACCGGGCGCCTGAACGCGTTCCTGGGCGAACTCGTCGCAGCGCACCCGCACCCGGTGCGCGGCGGCAAGCAGCCACGCATCCTGTTCGGAACCCAGGCCTCAAGCCGGCCCCCGAAGTTCGTGCTTTTCACCACCGGGTTCCTGGATCCCGGATACCGCCGCTTCATCACCCGCCGGCTCCGCGAAACCTTCGGTTTTGAAGGCACTCCGATCGAGGTCAACATGCGGGTGCGCGAAAAGCGCGGCAAGAAGCGTTAATTCCGACACACCGGGCCTGTGGCACCTGAAAATGTCACAGGCACCCTCCGGGATCGTGTAAGCTTTTGGAGGTGGTTCGGCCGGACTGCCTGGAAGAAAAGCTGGAGAGAAACCAGAATGATTTCCAGGCGGAGAACGGCGGAACTAACGGGCTGTAGCGCAGCTTGGTAGCGCACTTGACTGGGGGTCAAGGGGTCGCAGGTTCAAATCCTGTCAGCCCGACCAACAGAAAGTACCCCGCCATTCCTGACAAGGGAGTGGCGGGGTTTTCTGTTTCTTCCGGAGGCGTGTATTTCCGGAAGCGCCTACTTTAGGAAGCGCGACGTCCGGCGGTCGGCCAGGATCTTTCCCTTCGTCTGGCACGTCGGGCAGTACTGCAGGGCGGTGTCCGCAAAAGAGACCTCCCGAACCGTGTCTCCGCACACGGGGCACGCTTCGCCGGTCCGGCCGTGCACCTGCATGTGGCTCCGCTTCGTGTCCTTAAGCTCACCGGGCGGCTTCCCTCGGGCTTCCGCCACGGCCGTTCCCAGAATAGTGTGGATGGCGTCGTAGAGGCGCTGGACGTCCGTCCGCTCCAGGGATCTGGCGAGGGCGAAAGGGGATGTCCTGGCTGCGTGCAGGATCTCGTCGCTGTAGGCATTTCCAATCCCGGCGATGATGCTCTGGCTCCTCAGGACGCCCTTGATCTGCTGGGAGCTGGCACCGAGGATCCCAGCCAAAGCGTCGACGTCGAAGCCTGGACTAAACGGATCCGGTCCGAGCGCCGCGATGCCGGGAACGTCGAGTGGACCGCGGACCACGTAGACCGCCAGGCTCTTTTTCGTGCCCGCCTCGGTCAAGTCCAGGTCGAGCGGTCCGGCCGCGCTTGAAAACGAAAGCCGCACCGCGATGTGCCCCTTGCCCATCTTCAGCCGGGCGTCCGTGGGGGCGTCAGTAAACCGGACCCAGCCGGCCCGCGCCAGGTGGAAGACAAAATGCAGGCCCCCGGCTTCCAGGTCCACGAACTTGCCGTGGCGGTGCACGCCTGTCACGGTCCTGCCCACAAGGTCGGAGAGGGGAGGATCCGCCGTCTTCAGCACCGCGAACGAGACAATCTGGACTTTCGCCAGAACCGCTCCGCGCAGCTGCCCGTCCAGGAAGTCCGCAAGGGCGGCCACTTCCGGTAGCTCAGGCACGGGCAAATCCGACCGGAAAGGGTGCATGAGCTGCCATGGCCCCATCATGCCAGAGTCCTCCCGGACACTTGAGGATCGGCTTATACTTTCAGCGGCGGCCCCCTCCAGTTGACCGCCGTCGCCATTTAGTGATTGACCCGATGAAAGGCCCGTCATGAGCATCATTCCCGAAGAGCTGTCCTACACCGCAGAACACGAATGGGTTTCTGCCCCGAACGCCGACGGCGTCGTGCGCGTGGGTATCACCGATTTTGCCCAGGACGCCCTCGGGGATGTCGTTTACGCCCAGATGCCGGAAGTTGGCACCAGCATCAAGGCCAACGACGTCGTCGGCGAGGTGGAATCCACCAAGAGCGTCAGCGATATCTACGCCCCCGTGTCGGGCGAGGTCGTGGCCCGGAACGAGTCCCTGGACACCGATTCGGCCCTGATCAATTCGGATCCGTACGGCGAGGGCTGGCTGATCGAAATCAGGCTTGCCGAGGCCGACGCGGTCGAGTCGCTGCTCAGTGCATCCGAGTACGAACAGCAGGTAGGCTAAAGGGACAGGTCATTCGGGCCGGGGCGTTGGGGGCACAAGCCAAGCAACGCCCCGCCGAAGGGCTCATTACCGGAACTGCGGGGCTTTTCCGGACGGCATGCGTTGTTTGCAGGGGGGACACCTGCAACGAATGAGGAGGACTCAATGTTTGGGCACGAACGGAACGACACCGGTGACGGTTACGGCACGGGTGGAGTGAAGGCTTCGGAGACCACGTCGATCAACCTCACTCCGGTGCGCGACGAACCCACCTTCACCCCGAAGCTCTCTTCCGAGGAGAGGGTTGCCGTGGAGGCCCTGCCCTTTGGGTCGGCCCTCCTGGTCGCACACAGCGGACCCAACTCCGGCGCCCGCTTCCTCCTGGACTCCGACGTCACGACGGCGGGCCGCCACCCGGACGCCGACATCTTCCTGGACGACGTCACGGTCTCGCGCCGCCACGTTGAATTCCGGCGTACGGCCCGCAGCTTTGAAGTCGTGGACACCGGAAGCCTGAACGGGACGTACGTGAACCACGACCGCGTCGACAGCGTCGAGCTGAAGTCCGGCAACGAGGTCCAGATCGGCAAGTTCCGCCTCACCTTCTACCTGAGCCCTGCCCGCGCAGCAGGCAACGTCTGATCCCGGGGTAGCTGCCTGTGGCTATGGCACAAGCTGAACGGCGCGGACCCCAGGTTCTGAACATCGGGGAAGTCCTGGCTCAGCTGAGCGATGACTTCCCCAGCATGACGGCGTCGAAGATCCGGTTCCTTGAGGAAAAGGGGCTCATCAATCCGCAGCGGACACCTGCCGGTTACCGGCAGTACTCGGAGAGCGACGTCGAACGGCTGCGGTTCGTGCTGGCCCTCCAGCGCGACCAGTACCTGCCGCTGAAGGTCATTAAGGACTATCTTGACGCAATTGACCGTGGCGAACGTCCGGACAACCTGCCGGCGGGCGTCACGGTCTCCCCGAGAATCGTCTCCGACGAGCTCGCGACAGAGCTGCAGAGCCGCGCGCGGCGGTTGAGCGAGGAACAGCTAAGGGCCGAGTCCGGCGCCAGCGTCCCGCTCCTGGAGTCCCTCCTGAGCTTCGGCCTGATCGGCCACGTCAACGGCAAATTCGACGAACACGCCCTGCAGGTCGCGCGCGCCTGCGTGCAGCTGGAGAGCCACGGCCTGGAGCCACGGCACCTGCGGCCCTTCCAGGCGGCCGCGGAACGCGAATTCGGGCTCGTGGAGCGCGCGGTCGCCACCTTGACCTCACGCAAGGACGCCGCCTCGCATGCCCGCGCGGCCGAGGCCGCGCGGGAAATCAGCGACCTCTGCCTGTCGCTGCACCAGGCGCTGGTCCACGACCGCATCTCACGGATGGACATCTGATGATTGAGGTGGAGATTGTCGGCGTGCGGATCGAGTTACCGTCCAACCAGCCGCTCGTCCTACTCAAGGAAATCCACGGGGAGCGCCACGTGCCGATCTGGATCGGCACGCCGGAAGCCAGTGCCATCGCCCTGGCGCAGCAGGGCGTGGTCCCGCCCAGGCCGATGACCCATGACCTGCTGGTGGACGTCGTCGAGTCCCTCGGGCACACCATCGTCAGCGTCAACATCGTGGCCGTGGAGGACAACGTTTTCTACGGTCAGTTGCAATTCGAAAACGGCACTACGGTGAGCTCGCGGGCCTCGGATGCGCTGGCGCTTGCGCTGCGTGCCAAGTGCCGGATCTGGTGCGCCGACGCCGTCATGGACGAGGCGGGCGTCCGGATTACCGAACACGACGAGGGCGAGGATACGCACCCCGGACCTGCCGTGGACGAAGAAGGCGAACTGCGGCGCTTCCGCGAATTTCTCGACGACGTTGAACCCGAGGACTTCGCCGGCTGAGGTCCTTTCAGGCTTTCCGGGGCGACGCCAAGGTTAAAGTCGAGGATGAAAGTTTCGACACGCCCCCCGAATAGCGCGAACGTCTTTGACCTTGGGCTCTGGCAGGCCTAACGTCGGAGGTACAAGTTCCCATTGCATACGGTAGCCGCGCAAGTCACACTGGAAAATGCACTCCCGGCTAAATTACACGGATGAATTTTTATTCGTTGTTGCTGAGTTAGCTGGCTGCCGCTGCAACTTATTCAGGGGAACCCATGACAAGGAGGGTCCACGTGAGTCCGAAAGGCGAAGCAGGCGAGCTCAAGCAGGCCTCGGCGGCTGGTGTCGCCGTGCCCGCCAGCGGTGCCCAGGGCCTGCTGTTCACCGAGGACCTTCCTGTTCTGGACGAGGACGCCGGTTACCGCGGGCCCACCGCGTGCAAAGCAGCCGGCATCACGTACCGCCAGCTCGACTACTGGGCCCGGACCGGGCTCGTGGAGCCCGCCGTCCGCGGCGCCGCAGGATCAGGCTCACAGCGGCTGTACGGCTTCCGTGACATCCTCGTCCTCAAGGTGGTCAAGCGGCTCCTGGACACCGGCGTCTCGCTGCAGCAGATCCGCACCGCGGTCGAGCACCTTCGGGAACGCGGCGTCGAGGACCTCGCCCAGATCACCCTCATGAGTGACGGCGCGAGTGTCTATGAGTGCACCTCGGCCGATGAAGTCATCGATCTGGTCCAGGGCGGCCAGGGCGTCTTTGGCATCGCCGTCGGCCGTGTCTGGCGGGAAGTCGAAGGCAGCCTCGCGGCACTCCCCAGCGAGCATGTCTCGGACCAGTCCTTCCCCGACGACGAACTCAGCAAGCGGCGGGCCGCACGGAAGATCAGCTAGCCCCCTACGCCCGACATTCCATGGACATAACACGAAGGCCGCCTCCCGATCGGGAGGCGGCCTTCGCCGGATGTTCAACGACCGGGTGTGCGGGCGGAGGCGCCTAGCGCTTGCTGCGGTCGCGGACGGTGCCGGCCGGGGCCGGGCCAGCGGACTTCATCAGGTTCTCCAGCAGCACGTCAAACAGTGCCGCGGCGTTTTTGGCGGAATCTCCAGGCCAGTGGTGGATCGAGTGGGCGGCGCCCTGGATCTGCTGCCAGTTTGCCTGCTCCGGGATGTGCGGGGTGAGCAACAGCTCGCCGAACATGGACTGCATCTCGGAGAGGCGGAACGTGTGCTCGGCGGAGCCGCTGCGCACGCGGTTGGCCACGATCCCTGCCGGGGACAGCTTGGGGGCAAACTCATTGCGGAACAACTGGATCGCGCGCATGGTCCGCTCCGTGCCTGCAACGGAGAAGAGTCCGGGCTCGGCGACGAGCGTTACCTTGTCACTGGCCGACCACGCCATCCGGGTGAGTCCGTTGAGTGAGGGCGGGCAGTCCACCAGGACCAGGTCATACCGACCGGCGCCCGCCAGCACAGCGGACAGCCTGCGCAGGTCGCGGCGGCCGAGGTCAGGGCGGTCATAGATGCCCGTGTACGCCGAGCCCACTGCGACGTCAAGGACAGCTGTGGCGGAGCCGTTGCTGCGGGCGCGTTCCACCCAGCCGCTGGGAACGACGTTGTCGGACAGGCGCGCCTTCCGGGGGGCCTTGAGCATCCGGCCGATATCGAGCTGGCCGTTCAGGCTCACCCCGAGTGCCGTGCTCGCATCCGCGTGGGGGTCAAGGTCGACGACGAGGGTCGGGATGCCGGCGGCCAGTGCCGCAGATGCCAGTCCGGTGGTCACGGATGTCTTGCCGACACCGCCTTTGAGGCTGCTGATGCTGACTACTTGCACTTGAAAAACCAATACCTAACGCCGGTTGCCGAGACGGGGTCGTGCCGGCTCCTGCGTTCTTCGGAGCCGGGGCGTGCATGCGCCACCCACCCCCTCATCATATGTTGATGCTCCGGCTAAACCCGTCTCATCCGGCGCCGGGCCGGCAGAACGTCGGGGAACCCGGCGGATAACGGAGCGGGGGCCGGCCCGGCCCCCCTGCCTATTGCCGGATCCGTGACGCATAATGCTGTGATGGTCGCCACAATGATTTGTGTTTGACTACGCCGGTCTTAGACACTGTGACCACTTACCGATACACCCGCGATGATGCAGGAGAAGTATGTTTTCCAAGATTCTGGTGGCTAACCGCGGCGAAATCGCGATCCGGGCCTTCCGTGCCAGCTACGAGCTGGGTGCCAAGACCGTTGCCGTGTTCCCTAACGAGGACCGCAACTCGATCCACCGCCAGAAGGCAGACGAGGCATACCTGATTGGCGAGGAGGGCCATCCCGTCCGGGCTTACCTTGACGTCGACGAGGTCGTGCGCGTGGCGAAGGAATCCGGGGCGGACGCGATTTACCCCGGCTACGGCTTCCTGTCGGAGAACCCGCGGCTGGCACGCGCGGCCCAGGCGGCGGGCATTACGGTCGTCGGACCGCCGGCGGAAGTCCTGGAACTTGCCGGGAACAAGGTCGCTGCCCTTGCCGCTGCCCGCGAGGCCGGCGTCCCCGTGCTCAAGTCCAGCCAGCCGTCGAAGGATCTTGATGAGCTGATCGCCGCGGCTGACGAGATCGGCTTCCCCATCTTTGCCAAGGCCGTTGCCGGCGGCGGCGGCCGCGGCATGCGCCGTGTGGACACCCGGGAAGCCCTGCCGGAAGCCCTGCAGGCGGCCATGCGTGAAGCAGACGCTGCGTTTGGGGACCCCACCATGTTCCTGGAGCAGGCTGTCCTGCGCCCGCGCCACATCGAAGTCCAGATCCTGGCCGATGCCGAGGGCAACGTCATGCACCTCTTCGAGCGCGACTGTTCGATCCAGCGGCGCCACCAGAAGGTCATTGAGATCGCGCCCGCACCGAACCTCGACGAAGGCATCCGGCAGGCGCTCTACCGTGATGCCGTGAAGTTCGCCAAGGCACTGAACTACGTCAACGCCGGCACCGTGGAGTTCCTCGTCGACACCGTGGGGGAGCGGGCCGGCCAGCACGTCTTTATCGAGATGAATCCGCGCATCCAGGTCGAACACACTGTCACTGAAGAAGTCACCGACGTCGACCTCGTCCAGGCGCAACTGCGCATCGCTGCCGGCGAGACCCTCGCGGACCTGGGCCTTTCGCAGGAGAGCGTCCACCTCAAGGGCGCGGCCCTTCAGTGCCGCATCACCACCGAGGACCCGGCCAACGGCTTCCGGCCCGACGTCGGCAAGATCACCGGCTACCGTTCGGCCGGCGGCGCCGGCGTCCGGCTCGACGGCGGCACCGTCTACTCGGGTGCGGAGATCAGCCCGCACTTCGACTCGATGCTGGTGAAACTGACCTGCCGCGGCCGCGACTATCCCACAGCCGTGGCCCGCGCGCGGCGTGCCCTCGCCGAATTCCGTATCCGCGGCGTGTCCACCAACATTTCGTTCCTGCAGGCCGTCCTGGACGACGCCGACTTCGTCGCCGGCAACGTCGCCACCTCGTTCATCGACGAACGCCCCGAGCTGCTGAAGGCCCGGGTCTCCGCGGACCGCGGCACCAAACTGCTCACGTGGCTCGCCGATGTCACGGTCAACAAGCCCAACGGTGAGCTGACAGTCCACTCGGACCCCGCCGCCAAGCTCCCGGTCCTGGACGGCTCCGCCTTCGCGCCGGGCTCACGCCAGCGGCTCCTGGAGCTGGGCCCGGAAGGCTTCGCCAAGGACCTGCGCGGCCAGGCCGCCGTAGCCGTCACGGACACGACCTTCCGTGACGCCCACCAGTCGCTGCTCGCGACCCGTGTCCGGACCCGGGACCTCGTGGCGGCCGGCCCGGCCGTTTCGAAGCTTCTGCCCGAACTGCTCTCGGTGGAGGCCTGGGGCGGCGCCACCTACGACGTCGCCCTGCGTTTCCTGGGCGAAGACCCCTGGGACCGGCTCGCGGCGCTGCGCAAGGCGCTGCCGAACATCTGCCTGCAGATGCTCCTGCGCGGCCGCAACACTGTGGGCTACACGCCCTACCCGGAAGAGGTCACAGTAGCGTTCGTCAACGAGGCCGCTGCCACCGGAATCGACATCTTCCGCATCTTCGACGCCCTGAACGACGTCAACCAGATGGCCCCGGCCATCCGCGCCGTGCGGGAAACGGGCACCGCCGTCGCCGAGGTCGCCCTGTGCTACACCGCGGACATGATGGATCCCGACGAAAAGCTGTACACCCTGGAGTACTACCTCGGGCTGGCACAGAAGATCGTCGACGCCGGTGCGCACATCCTTGCGATCAAGGACATGGCCGGGCTCCTGCGCCCTGCCGCGGCCGCGCGCCTGGTGACGGCCCTGCGGGAGAAGTTCGACCTCCCCGTCCACCTGCACACGCACGACACTGCGGGCGGACAGCTGGCCACCCTCCTCGCGGCGGTCGACGCCGGCGTGGACGCCGTCGACGTCGCCTCCGCCTCGCTGGCCGGCACGACGAGCCAGCCCTCCGCCTCGGCGCTCGTGGCGGCGCTGGCCCACACACCCCGCGACACGGGGCTGGACCTGGCCAACGTCTGCGCCCTGGAGCCGTACTGGGAGGCCGTCCGCCGCATGTACGCGCCGTTCGAGTCCGGGCTGCCGGGTCCCACCGGCCGCGTCTACCAGCACGAGATTCCGGGCGGCCAGCTCTCGAACCTGCGGCAGCAGGCGATCGCGCTGGGACTCGGCGAACGATTCGAAGCCATCGAGGACATGTACACCGCGGCGGACCGCATCCTCGGCCGGCTCGTGAAGGTAACGCCGTCGTCCAAGGTGGTGGGTGACCTTGCCCTGCACCTCGTCGGCCTCAACGCCGACCCCGCGGACTTCAACGAGAACCCGCAGAAATACGACGTCCCCGATTCCGTGATCGGCTTCCTCTCCGGAGAGCTGGGCGATCCTCCCGGCGGCTGGCCCGAGCCGTTCCGGACCAAGGCCCTGCAGGGCCGCACCGTCAAGGTCCGCGACGTCGAGCTCAGCCCCGAGGACAGCGCAGCGCTCAAGGCGGACTCCAAGACCCGCCAGCACACCCTTAACCGCCTGCTCTTCGCCGGTCCCACGAAGGACTACCTGAAGAGCGTGGAGTCGTACGGCAACCTCTCGGTGCTCGATACCCGGGACTACCTCTTCGGCCTGCAGCGCGGCGCGGAGCACGAGATCGAGCTGGAGAAGGGCGTGCGCCTGATTGCGTCGCTCGAAGCGGTCTCGGAGCCCGATGAGAAGGGCATGCGCACCGTGATGTGCACGCTCAACGGACAGTCCCGGCCCGTGGTGGTCCGTGACCGTTCCGTCGTGAGCAACGTCAAGGCCGCCGAACGGGCCGATACCTCCCAGCCCGGCCAGGTCGCAGCGCCGTTCGCCGGTGCCGTCACCCTGACGGTCAAGTCAGGGGAAACCGTCAAGGCCGGCGACACTGTCGCCACGATCGAGGCCATGAAGATGGAGGCCTCCATCACGACGCCGGTAGCCGGCACGGTGTCGCGCCTCGCCGTCGGCGCGGTCGAGCAGGTCCAGGGCGGTGACTTGCTGCTCGTCGTCGAATAGCAGCTACAACGCGGGGTCACATACAGCCCATCAGAGGGCCTCCGATGGGCTGTATGTGACCCCGCGTTGCCTTAGTGGGGCGCTGGCGCTCAGGCGTGGGTGGGACGCTTCGCGGCGTACATCTCCTCGATCACGTCCTCGAAGTCCTTCAGCACCTGGGCCCGCTTGACCTTCATGGACGGCGTCAGATGGCCGGATGCCTCGGTGAAGTCTGCCGGCACGATCCGGAAGGACTTGATCGCCTCGGCCTGTGACACCGACTGGTTGGCACGGTTGATCAGTTCCTGGACAGCGGCCTTGACCGCCGGGTTCCCGGCCGCCTGGGCGAGCGAGGTCGAGGCGGGCAGCCCGTGGCGGCCCAGCCAGCCCGGGAGCGCGTCCTCGTCGAGCGTGACGAGGGCGCCGATGAACGGTCGGTTGTCTCCCACCACCAGCACCTGGGAGACCAGGGCATCGGCCCGAATCTGGTCTTCGAGCAGGGCAGGGACCACGTTCTTGCCGCCGGCCGTCACAATGATCTCCTTCTTGCGGCCCGTGATGGTCAGGAAACCCTGCTCATCGAGCCGGCCGATGTCCCCGGTGCGCAGCCAGCCGTCGTCGAAGGCTTCGGCCGACAGGTCATCGCGCTTGTAGTAGCCGCGCATGACGCACACGCCCTTGGCGAGGATCTCGCCATCGTCGGCGATCCTGACAGCGTTTCCGGGCAACGGCGAGCCTACGGTGCCGATCTTGATCAGCTGCGGCGTGTTCACCGTGATGGGCGCCGTGGTTTCCGTGAGACCGTAGCCCTCCAGGATCTGCATGCCGATGCCCTGGAAGAAGTGTCCGAGCCGTTCGCCGAGCGGTCCGCCGCCCGAGACAGCGTGCGAGACCTGGCCGCCCATGGCGGCCCGGAGCTTGCCGTAGACGAGCTTGTCGAACACCAAGTGCTTGAGCTGCAGGCCCAGTCCCACCTTGCCGGCCTGTCGTGCGCGTGAGTAGGCGATCGCTGTGTCGGCCGCGCGGTGGAAGATGGCGCCCTTGCCGCCGTCCTCGGCCTTGGTGAGCGCCGAGTTGTAGACCTTTTCGAACACCCGCGGCACCGCGAGGATGAAGGTGGGCCGGTAGCTCTGCAGGTCCGGCAGCAGGTTCTTGATATCCGGGGTATGCGCGACCGTGACACCTGCAGCGACTGCCAGCACCGAGATGAAGCGTGCGAAGACGTGGGCAAGCGGCAGGAACATGATCGTCCGGGCCTCTTCGTGGACGATGCTGGCCAGCGACGTCGCCAGTGCATTCTCGGAGAGTTCGACGAAGTTGCCGTGGGTGAGCTCGCAGCCCTTGGGCCGGCCCGTGGTGCCGGACGTATAGATGATCGTCGCGATGTCCGCGAGGCGGGCCCCGCTGCGCCGCGCCTCCAGCTCCTCGTCGGTGATGCCGGTGCCTGCCGCGCGGACCTCGTCGAGGCCGGTGCCGGCCAGCTGCCAGACGTTCTTGAGGGCCGTCAGCCCCTCGGACGCCGCTGCCTGGCGGATGATGTCTTCGTGGTGGGCTGACTCGCCGAACGCGGCCACGGCGCCCGAATCGCCAAGGTTCCAGGCGACCTGAGAGGGGGACGACGTTTCGTAGATGGGGACGGAGACGGCGCCGGCGAACCAGATGGCGAAGTCAACGAGGGCCCATTCGTACCGCGTGCGGGACATGATGCCGACCCGGTCGCCTGCTGCAACGCCGCTGGCCATGAGGCCCTTCGCGAGCAGCGACACATCGGCGAGGAAATCGGTGGCCCGGACGTCCTGCCACTGGCCTGCCGCGTCGAGCCGGGAGAACAGTGCGGGGTCCGAGGCCTTGGCCGCCTGGCGCAGCACCAGATCGGTGACATTCGATTCCGGGGCGACGAACGCCAGGGGCGGGACACTGATTTCTCGCACGATAGCTCCTTTGATATCCATAGACCCGCAGGGGGTACAGCTAAGAGTAGTATGCGGTCCGCGCCGGGCGTGATCTGCATTACCTACTGGCGAGTAACTTTACGGTCACGCCCGCTGTTCCGCCACTTATGGGCCGTTCGGCCGCCAACACGGGCGTGCGACGGCGGGCCCTGGGCGGGCGGCTGCGCGCGCCGAATAGAATAGGGAACCATGCACACACCAACGCCCGGCCAGCAGCCCGTCCCGCACCGGAGGACTGCCGCCTGGCGGCGCAGGGCACTGGCGGATGCCGGTACCGTGGCGGCGGACGAGGGCTTGCGTTCGCACCTGCGGCTGGGCCGCAAGGGCCTGGCCATCGGCGTCGACATCGGGGGAACGAAAGTCGCCGCCGGCGTCGTCGATGCGGAGGGGCGCATCCTCAGCCAGGCGAAACGGTCCACGCCGGGCAATGACCCGCGCGCCGTGGAACAGGTCATTGTCGAACTGGTCGAAGAGCTCGGCCGGGGACACCGGATCTGGTCGGTCGGGATCGGCGCCGCCGGGTGGATGGACCTCGACGGCGGAACCGTCCTGTTCAGCCCTCACTTGGCCTGGCGCAACGAACCGTTGCGGGAGAACCTGCAGCGCCTTCTGCGCAGGCCTGTGCTGCTGACGAACGATGCGGATGCCGCAGCATGGGCGGAGTGGCGCTTCGGCGCGGGGCGGGGCGAGAACCGGCTGGTCTGCATCACCCTGGGCACCGGAATCGGCGGCGCCATGGTTATGGACGGCAGGGTCGAACGCGGCCGCTTCGGTGTGGCCGGGGAATTCGGCCACCAGATCATCATGCCTGGCGGCCACCGCTGCGAGTGCGGAAACCGTGGCTGCTGGGAGCAGTACGCCTCAGGCAACGCGCTCGGGCGCGAGGCCCGGGAACTGGCAGCCGCCAACTCACCGGTCGCCCAGGAACTGCTGAAAGCGGTGGACGGGCACGTTGAGCGCATCACAGGCGTGATCGTCACCGAACTTGCCAAGGCCGGCGATCCGACGTCCCGCGAACTCATTGAAGACGTCGGGGAGTGGCTCGGCCTGGGACTGGCCAACCTTGCCGCCGCCCTGGACCCGGGCAAGTTCGTAATCGGCGGCGGACTCTGCGACGCCGGCGAACTCCTCGCAGCCCCGGCCCGGAAGGCCTTCGCGCGGAACCTGACCGGGCGCGGTTTCCGCCCCGCTGCAACGATCGAACTCGCGGCGCTCGGCCCCAACGCCGGGCTGATCGGCGCTGCCGACCTTTCCCGGGTCAGCAGCCGCATGCACAGCTAGGTCCCGGCATTCCGGGCAGGCACGGTGTCCTAGACGCGGGCTCCGTCGTCGTTTTCGTCCTTCTCACTCGGCAGCTTCATGATCAGGAAGACCACCGAGGCCGCGAAGACTGCGACCATGCCCAGGATGGCCAGCAGCGGCGCCGAGCGCCAGAACATCGCTGACAGCAGGAGCGCAATCGGGCCGCCGACGGCCCCCAGCCACGCAAGCACGCTCATCGGATCGGCGCCGGCAAGGCTGGGCGGCTCCTCAGGCACAAAACCGCCGCCGTCGTCGTCGGGCTCATAGTCGCGGGGGCCGGGGGGCGTTTCCGCACCCGCTTCGAGACTGCCGGCCGGCGGAATGTCCTGGCCAGGGGTGAGCCGTTCCTTTGCAGAGAGCTCGACCGGCGCCGGGACGGAGAGCCCCAGGGGATCGAAGTCCCGGAAAGTCCGGGGGGCTGCAGACGGGTCTGCCGGCCCGGCCGGGCTGTCCGTGCCGTTTCCCCCGGGCCGGGGGTCGTCCTGCCGGGCCGGGGTTGCTTCCAGCCTGGCAACAAGGTCCAGCCAGACGGCGTCGTCCTGGTTGGCGCCGGGGTCCGGGGAGTTGGGATCCGGTCTAGTCATGTGCCGTGTCCTTCGAGCTCGAGTGGGCGGCACCCGGGTTTCCGGCAGCCACGACGGAGCGCATGAATTCGGCCGTGCCGCTGAAGATCCCAGGAGCGTCGTTGTCCATGGTAGCCACGTGGTAGCTGTTTTGAAGCCGGATCACCTCCAGCGGGGCGTGTACCAGCCCGCGGCGCAGCGCAGCCATGCTCGCGCCTGACACCACGTGGTCCACGTCGGAGCGGTATACCCGCACTGGCGCCGTAATGCGGGGCAGCAGCCGCACGGTGTCCTTGAACATCTTGTTCAGCTCATAGGCAGCGGCAACCGGAGTCCGGGGATACGCGCCCTCGTCCATGCCTGCCTTGAGGATGTCATTGGCGATCGCCGGGGTGCTCTTCAGGACGAACTTGAGGACCCCTGCGAGCGGAGCCCGGGGGTCGTCAATGACCAGCCCCGGGTTGACAACGACGGCCCCCGCGACAGGACGGGTGGCGGCAATCCGCAGCGCCAACGCCCCGCCCATGGACAGGCCCGCGACGAAGACGAAGTCGCATTCGGCAGCGAGTTCCGCATAGGCGGCGTCCAGGGCGGTGTGCCAGTCCTGCCACCGTGTCCTGGCCAGCTCCTGCCAACTGGTCCCGTGCCCCGGCAACAGGGGCATGCGCACGGCGAATCCCGCCGCGGCCAGCGACTGTGCCCAGTCCCGCACACCGTGCGGGCTCCCCGTGAATCCATGGGAGACCACGATGCCCGTCCGGGGGCCGCTTCCGGTGAACGGGCTGCTGAACGGCGAGTGGTCCGGGAGGATGCTCATGGTGTCTCCGAGTGGGCTGAGTCTGCGGGTGCTGCGTCTGAAGCCGCTGTGCCTGAAACTGCCGCGGACGATGTTCGGGAGGATGCGTGCTGCAGGAAGAAGCGGACTGACTGGTCAAAGATTAGCGGCGCATCGACGTCGAGCGTCGCGACGTGGCCGCTGCCTGGCAGACGGACCACCTCCAGGTCGCGGGATCCCAGGCGTTTGGTGAGAAGTGCCAGGGACGACGGCGGGACGACAGCGTCATGGTCCGATGCGAAGACCAGCGCAGGGGCGTCGACGGCGGGGAGGTCCCGGAGCGTCGCGGCGAACAACCGGCGCAATTGGTGGACGGCGGCGAGCGGCGTCAGGGAGTAGTCGCCGTCGTCAGTAGGCGACGCCGTGGTGTTCTCCTCCTGGATCGGCACGGTGGTCCGCTGGAAATGCTTCAGGAGCCCAATGAACCTGACCCTGCGGTCATAGAAGCTCAGGCCGGGGTTTACCACCGCCACGCCGGTGACACGGTGTCGCGCAGCGGTACGCAGTGCGATGGTCCCGCCCATGGACAGGCCGGCGACGTAGCAGTCCCGGGTTCCGGCTGCGAGCTCCAAGTACGCCGTTTCGAAGGACGAGTACCAGTCCTGCCATCCATGGCGGGCGAGGTCCCGCCAGTGCGTACCGTGCCCGGGCAACAGCGGAACGGAAACCGCGAAGCCGCGGCCGGCGAGGTACCTGGCCCAGGGAAGGATGCTCAGCGGGCTGCCGGTGAAGCCGTGGCAGATGGCCACGCCGATGCCTGCGTTGGCTCCGTGGCCGGGGTAGCTGAAAGCCGCAGGAGCCGCCGGATTGCTGCTTTCACTCATGCGCCCATCGTGTCACCCTTCGGGACAAAACTCACTAGAGTAGGGTGTCATTGAAGTCCGCGCCGGGCCCGACGAAGGGCCGGCCAGACGCCTGCCGGAGAGGGACACCACGTGTTTTATTGGTTCATGAAGACCTTTGTTCTTGGGCCGGTGCTGAAGACTCTGTTCCGGCCGTGGGTCAAAGGCCTGGACAACGTCCCCGCCGAAGGCGCGGCAATTCTGGCCTCCAACCATTTGTCCTTCTCCGATTCCATCTTCATGCCCCTCATGGTTCCCCGGCCCGTGGTGTTCCTGGCTAAATCCGAATACTTCACCGGCAAGGGGATCAAAGGCAGGCTGACGGCAACTTTCTTCCGGCTCACCAACCAGCTGCCGATGGACCGGTCCGGGGGAGCAGCCTCGGCGCTGTCCCTGGATGCCGGCATGGGCGTCCTGAAGGACGGTTCCCTTCTGGGAATCTACCCGGAGGGCACGCGCAGTCCCGATGCCCGGCTCTACCGGGGGAAAGTGGGCGTGGCCAAGCTCGCCCTGCAGGCGCGCGTTCCGGTGATCCCGGTCGCCATGATCGGAACGGACAAGGTCCAGCCGATCGGGAAGCGGATGCCCAACATCCGGCGCATCGGGATGATCTTCGGCGAACCGCTGGACTTCAGCCGCTATTACGGCATGGAGGACGACCGGCTCATCCAGCGATCTGTCACCGACGAGATCATGTATGCGCTCATGCGGCTGTCCGGGCAGGAATACGTCGACGAGTACGCCGCCGTCGTCAAACTTCGGCTCGCTGGAAAGGCCAGGGAACAGGAGCAGGGGCCGCCGCCGGTGACCGAAGACGGTCCCGCCGCCCCCGGGAGCTCGTGACGGCAGGCTGGTGACGGCAGGCTGGTGACGCACGGCGCGTGTGACGGCGACGGAACTGTCAATGACGCGGCCGGACCGCCGATGGCTGCCGGGCCAACTATCCTTAGAGGGTGACCGAGCTATCTGAGAAATCCGTTTCCCCGCTGACCAGTACCGCCCAGAGCGGTGCCGCCAACTATCCAGGACTGGACAACTGGCGGGAACTCCCGGCCTCGCAGCAGCCCACGTGGTCGGACCAGGCGGTCTTCGAAGCATCCGTGAAGGAACTTTCCGTCCTTCCGCCCCTCGTGTTCGCCGGTGAGGTGGACATCCTTCGCGAGCGGCTTGCGGCGGCTGCGCAGGGCAAGGCGTTCCTGCTCCAGGGCGGTGACTGCGCCGAGACGTTCGAGGCCGCCACCGCGGACAAGATCAGCGCCCGCGTCCGGACCATCCTCCAGATGGCTGTTGTCCTGACCTACGGCGCAGCCATGCCGGTCATCAAGATGGGACGCATGGCGGGCCAGTTCGCCAAGCCGCGTTCCTCTAACGACGAAACCCGCGAGGGCGTCACGCTGCCGGCCTACCGCGGCGACATCGTCAACGGCTACGACTTCACCCCCGAATCCCGCGCGCATGACGCCGGCAGGATGCTGAAGGCCTATCACACCTCGGCCTCGACGCTGAACCTGATCCGGGCATTTACCCAGGGCGGTTTCGCGGACCTGCGCCTCGTGCATCAGTGGAACAAGGGCTTCACGGAAAACCCCGCCCACGCCCGCTACGAGTCGCTGGCGCGCGACATCGACCGTGCCATCAAGTTCATGGCCTCCTGCGGGGCCGACTTCGAGGCGCTCAAACGCGTGGAGTTCTACGCCAGCCACGAGGCCCTGCTCCTGGACTACGAACGCGCCCTGACCCGAATCGATTCGCGCACCGGCTTGCCGTATGACACCTCCGCGCACTTCTTGTGGATCGGGGAGCGCACCCGCGAACTGGACCACGCGCACGTTGACTTCCTTTCCCGCGTCCGCAACCCCATCGGCGTCAAGCTCGGGCCGTCCACGACCGGCGATGACGCGCTGCGCCTGATCGACAAGCTGGATCCGGACCGCGAGCCGGGCCGCCTGACCTTCATCACCCGGATGGGTGCCACGAACATCCGCGAGAAGCTGCCGCCCATCGTCGAGCGGGTCACTGCCTCCGGGGCGAAGGTCCTCTGGGTCACCGACCCCATGCACGGCAACACGGTCACATCGCCGAACGGCTACAAGACCCGCAACTTCGATGACGTCATTGATGAGGTGCGCGGCTTCTTCGAGGTCCACCATGCGCTCGGGACCGTTCCTGGCGGCCTGCACGTGGAGATGACCGGCGACGACGTCGCCGAGTGCCTGGGCGGGGCCGATCCCATCGATCAGGAAGCCTTCCTGGACCGCTATGAATCGGTTTGCGATCCGCGACTGAACCACATGCAGTCGCTGGAGATGGCGTTCCTCGTGGCGGGTGCGCTCTCCAAACGCTGAGATTCTGTCCAAAGAAGGATCCGCCCGGCTGGTTCAGCCGGGCGGATCCTTTTTGGGGTGCGCCTGCCGTAAACGGGTGCCGGCTCCGGTCAGACCACGGTGAGCGTGACGACGGAGCCCTCGGGCACCTTCGTGTTCACCGGCTCCTGGTCACGGACGGTGCCAAAGAAGCCGCCCAGGATTTTGTCGATCTTGACCTTGAAGCCGAGATCCTCGAGCGCTTGCTGGGCTACCGAGGCCTGCTTGCCGATGAAGCTCGGGACGTCCACGAGCTTCGGGCCTTTGGAGACCGTCAGGGTGACGGTCCCGCCCTTTGTCAGGTTGCCCGACGACGGGTCCTGCGCAACGACGGATCCCTTGGGGACCTTCCGGTCATTGACGGTCTCGGGAGAGATCATGGCCTTCAGCCCGGCAGCTTCCAGGGACTTGACTGCGGCGTCCTGCTCCTGGCCCCGCACGTCCGGGACCGGGATGGGTTGGGGACCCTTTGACACCGTCAGGTTCACGGGCGTGCCGTGCTTCACCGGATTGCCGCTGCGTGGAGCCTGCGCCAGGACGGTCCCGGCGGCAGCCGACTCGTCGTATGTCTCGGTAACCGGCCCCAGCGCCATCCCTGCGGCGTTCAGGGCCGTCTTGGCCTGGTCCAGGGTCTTGCCGCCCAGATCCGGCAGCGGAAACAGCTCGGGACCCTTGGAGACGGCGAGGGACACCGGCTGGAACTTCCGGATGACCTGGCCGGCAACGGGTTCGGAAGCGACGACGAGTCCCGGCGAGACGTTGTCGTCGAAGACGTCTTTGACGGTGGACTGGAAGCCGGCAGTCCGGAGCAGTTGCTGCGCCTCCGCCACAGTCCTGTTGGCCAGCTGGGGGATGGTTCCGGGCGAACCGGGTCCCATGCCGAAGAACCAGCCGGCACCGGCAGCCAGGAGTGCCACAATGACCAGCACGAGGACCCACAGCAGCCCCCGGCGTCGTCCGTTGCCCTCACGAAGCGTCCTGAGGGGCGTGGCAGCCGCACGCTGGCGGGCCTTCTCCTCGTCGCGGTCCTGCTTGCGCTGTGCCCTCTTGCTGGCCGGGAGGCCCGGATCGCCGTCCTCCTCCGGAACGTCGCGGAACGGCTGCTCCCCGGGGGCGGACAACGGGCCGTAGGCGGGGCGCGGCTGCGGAGCGGACATGATCGTGGTGGGGTTGCCGCTGCGGGAAATCACTTCGGTCGGTTGCGGGAGGCCAAGGAGCATCTCGGTAGGGGCCTGTGCCGGGGGCCGGCCCGGCGGGGCGGCCACGGCCGGCAGAGGGCTTCGGACGGCAGCGGGGGGCTGGAGGTCGAGCTCGGCGTCGCTCAGGTTGGTCCGGATATGCCGTAGCTCCGACAGCAGCGCGTCTCCGTCGACGGGCCGCTTGTCGGGGTCGTTGGCGGTACACCACTGCACCAGCTCGTCCACCTCGGCGGCCAGCCCCGGCACGGCCACCGACGGGGCAGCCACGGCCGAGTTTACGTGCTGGTAGGCGACCTGGATGGGCACTTCGCCGTCAAACGGCTGCCGTCCCGTGATCATCTCATAGAGCATGATGCCGACGGAGTAGATGTCGCTGCGGGCATCGGCCTGCCTGCCCAGCACCAGTTCCGGGGAGAGATAGGCGACGGTTCCGATCAGGGCTCCCGTGCTGGTGGAGGTCGAGATTGCCCGCGCCAGGCCGAAGTCGCCGAGCTTGATCCGGCCGTCGTCGGCAATGAGCACGTTCTCCGGCTTGATGTCCCGGTGGATGAGGCCTGCCGCGTGCGCGGCCCCAAGCCCTTCGACGACGGGATCGATCAGCGCGAGAGCGAGGCGGGGGGAGAGCGCGCCCTTGTCATCGATGACGTCCCGCAGCGTGTGGCCCTTGATGTACTCCATCACCAGATAGGCGATCCGGCCGTCCTCGCCCTGGTCCAGCACGCCCACGACGTGCGGGTGGGAAAGCCTCGCCGCGGCCTTGGCCTCGCGCCCCAGCCGATCCAGGAATTGCGGGTCGTCCGCCATGTGCGGGTGCATCACCTTCAGCGCCACGTCGCGCTCCAGGCGCTTGTCCGTGGCGAGGTAGACGGTGGACATCCCGCCGCGGGCCAGCCTGGACTGAATCAGGTAGCGGTTGTCGACGAGGGTTCCAACGAGAGGGTCCGACGCATATTCCTGCACTTTACAATCCTAGTCGTTGCACGGAAACGGGCCCGGATCGACATGCGATCCGGGCCCGTAGGGCAAATCGGTAGGGCAAAACTGAAGCGGATTCAGCGGCTGCGCCCGCGCACACCCCCGCCTGAGTCGTGGACCTAGCTGAACTGCTTCTGGTTGGCCTTGATGGCCGCCACGTAGTCCTTGGTGTCGTCGTACATGCCGTGGACGCTGACCGAGTACTGCCCCTGGTAGTACCCCGCGATGGCGTGGTCCAGGTCGGGGCTGGCGCGGACCAGCTGGCGGATGATGGCGACGCCGGCCGTGGCGTTGTCATACGGGTCAAGGAGGTTCAGCTTGCGGCCCACGAGGTCCGAGGCCCACTGGCCCGAAGACGGAATGACCTGCATGGTGCCGATCGCGTTGGCCGGCGAAACGGCGCGCTGGTTGAAGCCGGACTCCTGGAGGGCGAACGCCAGCGCGAGGGACGGATCCACGCCCATGCGGCGTGCCGTGTCCGTAACGATCGACTTCATCTGTTCGCGGCTCGGCACAGGTGCGGCGTTGAGCAGCGCCTTGTTCTGGTTCGCCGAGTCGACCACGGCGGCCGGGTAGCTGAAACCGAGGAACGTGCTCGGCACCAGCGGCGTTACTGTGGCCGCAGGCTGGCTCGAAGCCGGTGCGATGGACGCACCCGGGATCACGAGCTTCTGCCCGGGGTAGATGATGCTGCTCATCGTCAGCCGGTTGGCGGAAAGCACGTCGGAGAGTTTGACGCCGTTCCGGGCGGAAATCCCCGAGAGGGTGTCACCGGACTTGATGGTGTAGGAACCGGAGCTGGCCGGTGCGGCGGGAGCAGGAGCTGCGGGTGCAGGTGCGGGCGCAGCGGGAGCGGAGGGGGCCGGAGCGGCCGCACCTCCACCGAGCTTGATCTTCTGGCCGGGGTAGATGATCGAGCGGGCGTTGAGTCCATTCCAGCCGAACACATCTGAGAGTTTGACGCCGTTGCGCGACGCGATGGCGCTGAGCGTGTCGCCCGACTTCACGGTGTAGTCGCTGCCGCCGGCGGAAGGCGCAGCAGCGGGAGCCGACGGCTGGGATGCCGGTGCCGGGGCAGCAGCTGAGCCGGTGAGTTTGATCTTCTGCCCGGGGTAAATGATGGTGCTGGCCTGCAGGTTGTTCAGCTTCAGCACCTCGTAGACGTCCAGGCCGTAGTGCCCGGCGATGGCGCTGATGGTGTCGCCCCGGGCGATCGTGTATTCGGCCGGTGCCGGTGCCTGGGCAGGCATGAAGGTCATGGGGATTGCCGCGGATACGGCCCCGGCAGGGATGACTGCCGGTTGCAACGACATTGCCGTGGCTGCCTGCGCTTGCGCGCGCATGGCGGCCGCCAGGGTTGCCGGGATGGCGCGCGGGCGGGCTTCTGCCGCAGCCGGCTGGGCCAGCGCCATGGAGGACAGCATGACAGCCGGGAGGGCCGCGGTTGTCGCGGCAATCATCGGCAGGCTAGGCCTCGGGTGGGGCTTTGGCGAACGTGACGTCGTCATGGGAAAGATCCTCTTCTCAGCGGCAACGCTGCATGTCAGGCCGTGTTACTGGTGGTACCAGTGTGACAAAAGTTATTAGTGTTACAAATGTGATCTATGTGAATCTCTCATGAATTGGGAATTAGCACAAGAACTGTTTGACGATCGGCAAACACACCCTCACGGAGTGTCGGCTCCGGTGTGGGCCCGTGTGCCGACCCTGGTGTTGGCCAGCGCCCGGGCCCGGCCCGGCCGCGGTGCGGGGAGACTGCGGCAGAAGTGACGGTCCAAGCCTGGCGCCGACTAGGCGCCGGGGCATCAGCCGTGGCAATCTTTATCCGTGAGTAATGTAGAAAGCCTTGTGGGCGAATGGCTGCCCCTGCCCGATGTCGCACAGCTTCTGAACGTTTCAATTACCAAGGTCCACGCGCTTCTGGACGAACGCGCGCTGGCTGCTGTGAGAATTGGTGACCGGCGCATTCGGTCCGTACCGGCAGCTTTCATCCAGGACGGCCACGCCGTGGAGAGCCTGAAGGGGACTGTCGTGGTCCTTTCGGACGCCGGTTACTCGGACGAAGAACTGATCACCTGGCTGTTCACGCCCGATGAGTCCCTGCGCGGGCGCCCGATCGATGCCCTCCGCGAGGGGCGCAAAACGGAGATCCGCCGCCGGGCGCAGTCCCTGGCCTGGTAGTACTTCTGAGGAAATGACCGAAGGCCGTGCGCTGTTGCGCACGGCCTTCGACTCTTTAAGCCCTGTCCAGGAGGTCTGGCAGCGAACGTCTCAGGCGGCCCGGCTCACTGACGCCTCGGCCAGTTTCCGGAGCGCCGTCTTGGGCAGCTCCTCCAGCGGCAGGAGGTCCAAAGCGGCGAAGGCGGCACGCCCGAACTCTTCGATCAGGACTTCCGTGGCCTGCAGCGCCCCGCAGTCAACAATGATGCGGCGGATCTCCGCCACATCGGCGTCGCTGAGCTCGGGGCTGCCCAGCTTGGCGTCGATGAATTCGGATTCGGCAAGCGAGGCCTGGTCCAGGGCGAAGGCCACCAGGACCGTCCGCTTGCCTTCGCGCAGGTCGTCCCCGGCGGGCTTGCCGGTAGTGACGGGGTCGCCGAAGACGCCGAGAACGTCGTCGCGCAGCTGGAACGCCTCGCCCAGGGGCAGGGCGAAGGCGGAGTAGCCCCGCAGCAGCTCGTCGCCCGCACCGGCCAGGGCGCCCCCCAGCGCCAGGGGGTGCTCGGTGGAGTACTTTGCCGATTTGAACCGGATGATGGACTGGGCCCGGCCGACCGCACCGGCGCGGTCCCGCCGCGGTCCGGCAACCTCTTCCAGGATGTCCAGGTACTGCCCGGCCATGACTTCGGCGCGCATAAGGTTGAAGATGAGCCTCGCCTGGCTTCCGGAAGCGGCCCTGTCACCGATTTCCGTGAAGGATTCCTCGCTAAAGGACAGGCAGAGATCGCCGGTCAGGATTGCGGCGGCGTGGCCGAACCGCTCCGGATCAAGCGCCCATCCCTGGGTCTCGTGCAGTTCGCTGAAGCGGCGGTGGACGCTCGGGCCGCCCCTGCGGGTGTCGGAGCGGTCGATGATGTCGTCATGGATGAGGGCAGCGGCCTGGAACAGCTCCAGGGCCGAGCCGGCGGTGACCACCTCGCGGGCGCCGGCTTCCCCGCCTGCACCGCGCCATCCCCAGTAGCACATGAGGGCACGGAGGCGTTTGCCGCCCGTGACCAGGTTCGAGATCGATCCCATGAGCGGATCGATGTCCTGGGAGATCGACGACATGACCGCCTGGCGGCTGGTCAGGAAATCGGTGAGCTTGCCGGCGACCGCAGCGACGTAAGCCGTCTGCTCGAGGCGCAACTGTTCGGCGAGCGTCACTTGACGGACTCGGCAGCGACATTCGCGCCGATGGTGAAAGTGGACACGCCGGCGGTCTCCACGACGGAAATGTTCACGGTCTCGTTGTCACCGCGAAGGTAGTCCTTGGATGGCACTGTGCCCACGGTTTCCCCGGGCACGGCCTTGAAGCCCTGCGCCTCAAGCTCCTTGGTGTAATAGGCCAGGACGTCGGCGGCCGGCGACGCGATGCTTCCGACGATCGCTGCCGTTGCGGGCACGGTGGTCTTGTCAAAGCTGCTGGAGACAACCTTGGCGCCCGGCATCAGCGGCAGGAGTTTCTCGGGGAATCCGGGAACCAAGGCGCCTACGGTGGCAGAGGTGCCGGGCGCCGCGGAGGGGCTCGGCGGTGCCGTCGTGGAGGACTGCGCGGTTGCGGATTCACCTGCGGACGACGGCGACGGCGTCTGCGTGCCAGTCCCGGTGCTGGCCGGCGTGCATGCGGCCAAAGCCAGTACCGTGCCGGCTGCCATCAGGGCAACCGCGGCACGTGGGTGCTCTCCAAAAACCTTCACAGGGACTTTCCTCCTGGTATCGACGCCGGATTCAGCCTCCAGTTTAGTCAGTCCCTGGGCATAGGATTGAAGTCGTGGGGCCGGACGTAGATAAACAGCAGACAGGGCAGCCTTTGAACCAGCCCGATAACCGGCCCGGCACGCGGCCGGACAGGCGGCTCAGTGAGGCAGAGCTCCGTGAGCTGCGGCGCAGCAGCATCATGCACGTGGACATGGACGCTTTCTTCGTCTCGGTGGAGCTGCGCAGCCGCCCGCAGTTAAAGGGAAAGCCCGTGATTGTCGGCTACCCGGCGGACCGTTCCGTGGTGCTATCCGCCTCCTACGAAGCCAGGGCCTTCGGCGTCAAGTCGGCGATGCCCATGGTGGTTGCCGCCCGCATGTGCCCCCCTGCAGTAATCATCGAGCCCCGCCACAAGCTGTACTACGAAGTGTCCGGCCAGATCATGGCCATTTTCGGTTCCATCACCGAACTCGTCGAGCCGCTCAGCGTCGATGAGGCCTTCCTCGACGTCGGGGGAGCGATCCGCCGGCTGGGCCCCCCGCGCGAGATCGGCGAGCTGATCCGCACACGGGTCCAGCGGGAACTGGGCATCACGGCATCGGTGGGGATTGCGGCGAGCAAATTCGTCGCCAAGATCGCCTCAACCCGCTGCAAGCCCGACGGCCTGCTGCTCATCGGCCCGGACGAGACGGTCCCGTACCTGCACAGCCTTCCCGTCAGCGCCCTTTGGGGGGTCGGCGCCAAGACCGTGGAAGTGCTGGCCCGGATGGGCATCCGGACGGTCGCGGATGTCGCGGCGTCGCCCCTGCCCTCGCTCCGCAAAGTGCTCGGTGCGTCCGGGGAGCACGTCTACCGGCTCGCGTCGGGGATCGACCCCCGGCCCGTGACGCCCGTCCGGCTGGAGAAGAGCATCGGTGCCGAGGAGACCTTTGCTGTCGACACCGCCGACGACGCACTGCTGCGCCGGGAGCTCCTGCGCCTCTCGCACCGGACGGCCGAGCGCCTCCGCAGCGCGGGCATGCACGCCCGAACGGTCGCCCTCAAGCTCCGCTATGCGGATTTTTCGACCATCACGCGCAGCCGCACCGTGGGCACCCCGATTGACAGCGCCCAATTGCTGTACGCCGTCGCTGTGCAGCTCCTGGAATCGGTTGGCGACCGCCCCATGACCGTGCGGCTGGTGGGCATTCGGGCAGAACAGCTGGAAGAGGCGGCCCAGGCCGCCCTCCAGCTCAGCCTGGACCGCCGGGACGACAACTGGCGCGCAGCGGAGCAGGCGCTGGATGAAGTCACCCGGAAATTCGGTACTAAGTCGGTCCTCCCTGCGCGGCTCCTGGATCCCGGCCGCAACACGGGCTGACCCGGAAGAGGCCGTTCCTGCCGTGAAGTGCCGGGGGAGGGCGGCCGGGCAGCAAGAGCGTCTTTCAGAACAGGGCGCAACAAACTATCCTTATTTATACGTAGGTTTAGAACGACCGGATCGAACGTTCGGGCTACGACCTGACCAGCTGAACAACCCCCTGGGCCGTGGAAACCCCCATGGTGGAACCCCTATTCGGCCAATGACGGCGAATGGGAACCACTTGAGATTCCCGGGCGTTATGGGATTAGGCACTGGCCGCGTCAAGTCTGGGCGTTGGCCGACTTAAGGAGGTCGTGATGCCGCTCTCGGAGCACGAACAGAAGTTGCTGGAGCAACTTGAGAAGCAGCTGCATGAGGACGATCCCAAGTTCGCCAGCTCAATGGGCTCGGATCCGGGACGTTCATGGTCCACCCGCCATCTTGTTATCGGCGTCCTCGCAACACTGGCGGGCGTCCTGCTCCTGCTGGTCGGCGTGTCGATGCAGAACATCCTGGTCGGAGTCCTGGGCTTTGTGGTCATGGGTGCCGGCGTGTACTTCGCCACGATGCGCAGTTCGGCAGTCGGCAAGGCGAAAGCCTCCGGTGCCGGCCGGAAGCCGGGAAAGCCCCGGAGCTCGTTCATGAGCAACCTCGAGCAGCGCTGGGACGAAAGGCACCGCGGGGAATCCTGACCGTTTACCGCGGGAGCTCCTCCACTTCCCACCACCCCGACCTCCACTTCCCACCACCCCGACCTCCACTTCCCACCACCCCGACCTCCACTTCCCACCACCCGTCCTCCGCGGACGACGGCAGAAGACCCGCTTCGGCGGGTCTTTTGCCGTTTAACGCCACGATCCCGCGGCTGGCGGCGGGAGCACCAGGGGCCACGCCCCGCGCGCCGGTAACCGGGACGCCGGGAACGCCGGGGCGCCACGCCCCGCGCGCCGGTGACCGGGACGCCGGGAACGCCGGGGCGCCACGCCCCGTGCGCCGGTGACCGGGACGCCGGCGGCCCGCAATCCCTCCACTGCTCGCCACCTTCCCCGTCTCCGCGCCACTGCAGGGTTGAGCCCGGGAAAACTCCCCCGGATTTACGCAAATAAATCGCGCGTGTCGTTGACTGTGGAGGGATGTGGAGTAATGTGGAGGCGGTAAGAGGGTAGTGGCAGCACGGGGGACGTTGGACTTCCAAGACCAGACAGGCGGTGGGCCGTGTTTCTCGGCACACATTCGCCGCGTCTGGACGAAAAAGGTCGAATTATCCTCCCGGCGAAGTTCCGTGAGGAACTCGCCGGCGGGCTGGTTCTCACAAGGGGCCAGGAGCGTTGCATCTACGTCTTCAGTGAGGCGGAGTTCGGCCGGGTTCACGAGCAGATGCGGGAGGCTCCAATCTCCTCCAAGCAGGCGCGTGACTACATCCGGGTATTCCTCTCTGGAGCCTCGGACGAGGTACCTGACAAGCAGGGGCGCGTGACGATTCCGCCGGCGCTCCGGGAATACGCAGGCCTTGGCCGGGAACTGGCGGTTATCGGCGCCGGATCCCGTGCAGAGATCTGGGACGCCCAAGCCTGGAGCGAGTACCTGGCCGAAAAGGAAACTGCCTTCTCGGAGACCGACGACGCCATCCCGGGGATTCTCTGAAGACCCGAAAGACCCACCCGCAAGAGACGTTCCTTGATCGAGATCTCCAGCCGCCCATCCGGCTGTTGTCCTGGCTCACTTCCCCGGAGCCAGGCCGACGCCGGATAGGCGCGGATGGGGATCTGGATCAAGGAGCAGCCACGGCAAAGAGCAAAAGTATGACGGCCAGCAAGACTCCGGACCACGAAAGGACGAAGGTATGACGGATCCCGACCAGGCGAAACCTACGTCCGAACGCCATGTACCGGTCCTCAAGGACCGGTGCATCAATTTGTTGGCACCAGGTTTCGACGCGGCCCGGAGCCGCGGCGAGACACCCGTGGTCATTGATGCCACCCTGGGCATGGGCGGCCACTCCAAAGCCCTTCTTCAGCGCTTTCCCGATCTTCACCTGATCGGGATCGACCGCGACGAGGAAGCGTTGGCCCTGGCAGGGGAGCGGCTCAAACCTTTCGCGGACCGGATCGACCTAGTGCACGCCGTCTACGACGAAATTCCGGAGGTCCTCGCTGACCTGGGCTTCACTGAAGTCCACGGCGTCCTGATGGACCTCGGCGTCTCCTCCCTCCAGCTCGACGAGCGGGAACGCGGCTTCGCCTACTCCTTCGACGCGCCCCTGGACATGCGGATGGACACGAGCCGCGGCCAGACGGCCGCCGACGTCGTCAACAACTACAGCGAAGAAGACCTCGTCCGCATCATCCGTAAATGGGGCGAAGAAAAGTTCGCCGGCCGAATCGCGAACAGGATTGTCGCCGCACGCGCCGGGAAGCCCTTCACCACCACCGGGGAACTGGTCGAACAGATCCGTGCCGTGGTTCCTGCCGGGGCCGCCAAGGCCGGGGGACACCCCGCGAAGCGCACGTTCCAGGCGCTCCGGATCGAGGTCAACGAGGAACTGGATGTCCTGGAACGCGCCGTCCCCGCAGCCATCGAGGCCCTTGCCCTCGGAGGCCGGGTCGTCGTCATGTCCTACCACTCGCTGGAAGACAAGATCGTCAAGGGCTTCTTCCAGCGCGGATCGAAGTCAGCCGCCCCGCTCGGCTTCCCGGTGGAGCTCGAAGAGCACAAAGCGGAATTGAAGACCTTGACGAAAGGCACCGAGGTGCCCACACCCGCTGAAATCGCTGAGAACCCACGCGCAGCCTCCGCCAGGCTCCGCGCCGTAGAACGCATCAAGGCCAGGAGAGCCGCATGAGCACTGCCGCTGTCAACCGCTATCCCGTTGCCACAGGCGCCACTGCCCGTGCCCTGCCGGGAATCAACCCCGGCACGGGCCCGGCGCGGAAGTCACGCACTCCGCTGTCGGTGGTCCGCTCTGCTCCCCGCAAGCGCCGAGCCCCGTTCGTTGTGCTTTGCTTCGGGCTCCTGGCGGTTGCGCTCCTGGCCGTGCTGGTCCTGAACATCTCCGTGTCCTCGGCCCAGTACCAGCTGGTGCAGCTCCGGAGCGAGCAGACCACCCTGACGAAGCAAAACCAGGACCTCACCCAGCAGGTGCAGAACTTTGACGCACCGCAGAACCTTGCCGCCAAGGCCACGGAACTGGGCATGGTGGCTTCCGTTGCCAAGGGCCAGATCGACCTCTCCACCCTGAGCGTCACGGGCAAGGCCAAACCTGCCGTCAAGGGGGACGCCCCGGGAGCCGTTATCGCAGCGCCGGCCGTCGCAGGGCAGCTCACTGTTGTCCCGCCGGCAACGGCCAAGGAGCCGCTCGAGAACCGCAAGCCGGTTGACAGCGCCCCAACCCCTGCTGCAACTCCGGCCGCGCCTGCAGCGCCACCGGTGCCCGTGGTCGAACTCCACGGCGGCTCCGTTCCGGCACCGGCCCAGAAGGTTCCGGGACAGTAACCGTCGAACTCCACGGCGGCTCCGTTCCGGCACCGGCCCAGAAGGTTCCGGGACAGTAACAGACCACTGACGACCAGCACGGCAAGCAGCAAGGAATCATCGTGGCGCAAAACACCGGCAAGGCACGCAAGGCGAAAGCGCCGAGCGCGACGCGACGGCTGCGCGTGGGATTGGGCCTCATGCTGACGCTCCTGCTCGTCGTCGGCGGCAAGCTGTTCCTGGTCCAGGGACTGGACGTCGGCGGGATGGCCGAGGCCGCGCTCAAGAACCGCCTCACCCCGATCGAACTGCCGGCCGAACGCGGCAGCATCCTGGACTCCTCCGGCACCGTCCTCGCCAGCAGCGTCATCCGGTACAACGTCGTGGTCGACCAGACGGTCAACACCAAGACCGACTCCTTTCACCGCCTGGAACCAGTCGACGGCAAGGACCAGCTCGTCAAGGTCACCCGCGACCAAGGCATCTCCGACCTGGCGTCAGTGCTCGGCATGGATACGAACGCCGTGCGGGCCGCCCTGACCGGAAACCAGCGCTATTACATCGTCGCGAAGGACGTGATGCCGGACGTCGAGGACCGCATCTCGAAGCTGCAGATTCCCGGTCTCGTCACAGAAGGCACCAGCAAGCGGGTCTACCCGAACGGCTCCGTGGCCGGCGGGATTGTCGGTTTCCTGAAGGACGGCACCACCGGCCAGGCCGGACTCGAACAGACCCAGGATGACATCCTCAAGGGCACCCCCGGCAAGCGCCTCTTCGAAATCGGCGCCGACGGGCTCCGCATCCCGGTGGGCGTGGACCAGCTGACGCCCGCCGTCAACGGCAAGGACATCAAGCTCACGCTCAACTCGGACCTGCAGTACTTCGCCCAGCAGGCAATCCAGAGCCAGAAGGACAAGCTCAGCGCCGAATGGGGCGTGATAGTGATCTCCGATGTCAAAACCGGAAACATCATTGCGATGGCGGACACCGATGCGCCCGACCCCAATGACCCGGGCAAGGTCGCAGCCAAGGACCGCGGCGTCCGCGCCGTCACGGCCGCCTATGAGCCGGGTTCGGTGGAGAAGATGATCACCGCCGCGGCCGCGATCGAAGAAGGCACCGCCCACCCGCTGGACCACTTCACCGTTCCGCCGACTTACACCGTCGACGGCCAGACCTTCAGCGATGCCTTTGTGCACGGCACGGAAGAGCGGACCCTTGCTGGCATCGTGGGCTATTCCATGAACACCGGCACCGTGATGGTGGGCCAGCGGATCAGCAAGGAAAAGCGCCACGACTGGCTGCAGAAGTTCGGCATCGGCGAAGCGCCGGACATCGGGCTGCCCGCTGAGTCCACGGGCATCCTCACCCCGGCCGATCAATGGGACGGGCGGCAGCAGTACACCGTCCTCTTCGGCCAGGGCGTGGCCCAGTCGACGCTCCAGACCGTCCGTGCCTACCAAAGCATCGCCAACGGCGGCGTCATGCTCCAGCCGAGGCTCATTGACAGCTACATCAACCCGGACGGGACAGAGGAGAAGGTCCCGGCCAAGGCGCCCCGGCAGATTGTCACCAAAGACACCGCCCAGCAGGTCCGCGACATCCTGGAGAGCGCCGTGACCGAGGGCGAAATCAAGGACGCCGCGATTGACGGCTACCGGGTCGGGGCAAAGACCGGAACGTCGGAATCACCCTGTGACGACGGCAAGTCCGGCTTCTGCGGCTACACCGCTTCCATGGTGGGAATGGCGCCGATGGACGATCCGCGGTTTATTGTTGAAGTGGTCCTGCAACGGCCCAAGGGCAGCATCTACGGAATCACCAACGGACCGGTGTTCCGTTCGGTGATGAGCCAGACGCTGCGCACGTTCAACGTCCAGCCTTCCACCGGCACCCCCGTACATCTGCCGCAGTACGTCAAGTAGCACCAGTTCCACACAGCACCCGGCGTCACGAACCAGTGCCAAACCACAGTGCCTGCGGGCCGGAGCACGCCTCCGTGCGCAGCGCAAGATCCACTAGCACCACAACGGAGATCCACTTGTCAGAGCTCAACGCCCCCGACGCTTCCGCGCCGTCCGGCCAGGACTCCACCCAGGGCTTCCGGCCCGCTGCGGTTGCCGCAGTGCCGCTGGCAACCATCGGTGAGTCGATCGGCGTCGTCGTTCCAGGGGCGTCCAGCTCCGTCCCTGTGACGGGGATTTCACTGAATTCCCGTGCGGTCCGGCCGGGGGACTTGTACGTTGCGCTGCCCGGCGCCACGCGCCACGGGGCTGATTTCGTGGCCCAGGCGGTTGACGCCGGTGCCGCAGCGGTCCTGACGGACGACGGCGGTGCACGCCTGCTGGCACTCTCCAACGACGTTCCGGTCCCGGTGCTGCTCGCCGATGAACCGCGCAGCCTGGTCGGCCGGCTCGCGGCCCTGATCTACCAGAGCCGGCCGGAGGGAGCCGGCGCTCCGGCGCTCTTCGGAGTTACAGGCACCAATGGCAAGACCACCACCACCTACTTCATCAATTCACTGCTGCAGGCGCTCGGGAAGCGGACCGGACTGATCGGGACCATCGAGATCCTGGCGGGCGGAGAACCGATCCCCAGCCTCCTGACAACCCCCGAATCCACGGACGTCCACGCCCTGCTCGCACTGATGCGCGAACGCGGGCTCGACGCGGCCTCCATGGAGGTCTCCTCACACGCCGTGTCCTTCCACCGCGTCGACGGAGTGGAGTTCGACGTCGCAGGCTTCACCAACCTGACACAGGACCACCTGGACCTGCACGGAACCATGGAGGAGTACTTCCAGACCAAGGCCCGGCTGTTCACCCCCGGGCGCGCCCACGCGGCGGTCGTGACGGTCGACGACGACTGGGGGCGAAAGCTTGCCGCCGCGGCGGAAATCCCGGTGACGACCCTGGCGACCGCCCGTTCCGTGGGCGCGGAAGGCAGCCCGGCTGCAGACGCCGACTGGACGGTCCTCAACCCTGTCCCGCGCGGGCTGGGCACCGATTTCGTGCTGCGGCACCGCGGGGGCGCCGAACTGCGCGTCCACACGGGCCTCCCCGGCAGCTTCAACGTCGCCAACGCCGCGCTGGCCACCGTCATGGTGCTCGCCGGCGGGGCCGATGCTGCCGCCGTGCAGGCCGCCCTCGACGCCGGGGATCCGTTCACCGTCGCGGTCCCTGGCCGCATGCAGCTCGTCTCCACCGCTCCCGCAGCAGTGGTCGACTTCGCGCACAACCCGGACGCCCTGGCCCGGGCGCTCGAGGCCGTCCGTTCCCCGCAGCCCGGCTCCAGGGTGATCATTGTCTTCGGCGCCACAGGCCAGCGCGACCAGGGGAAGCGGCCCGCCATGGGAGCCATCGCGGCACGCCTGGCGGACACCGTGATCGTCAGTGACGATGACCCGCACGACGAGGACGCAGCCGCGATCCGTCAGGACGTGATGGCAGGGGCGCTCGAGGCGAAGAACGCCGAGGGGCTCGACTGTACGGTCCTGGAGGTCTTCCCGCGGGCCGCCGCCATCCGGAAGGCCGTGGAGCTCGCAGCGCCCGGGGACACCGTCCTCGTGGCCGGGCGGGGCCACGAAATATGGCAGGAGGTCAAGGGGGTCAACCTTGCACTGGATGACAGGGTGGAGCTCCGGAATGCCTTGACAGCACGGGGATTCACCGTTCTCGAAGACCAGCGGATAGAGTCCTAAACCGAGATGATTGCATTTACAGCGGCGGAAATCGCCGAAATAACCGACGGCCGGCTGGCTGCGGAACCGGGGATCACGCCGGGCTCCGTAGTGACCGACTCCCGCGAAGCCACAGCGGGTTCCCTCTATGTGGCCAAACCGGGGGAGGTGGCCGACGGCCACGACTTCGTGGGCGCCGCCTTCGACCGGGGTGCCGTCCTGGCGCTCGTGGAGCATGACGTTGCCGACGCCGACGGGCGGAACTTCCCGGCCGTCGTCGTGAAGGACTCCGTCCTCGCGATGGGCGCCCTGGCGGCTGAATCAGTCCGCCGGATCCGGGCCCGCCGCGAAGCCGACGGTTCTGTTCTCACCGTCATTGGCATCACCGGTTCCGCCGGCAAGACCACCACCAAGGACCTGCTGGCCGGGATCCTCGCCGCCGACGCCGGCGCCGACGGCAACACCGTCGCCCCGCAGGGCTCGTACAACGGCGAGATCGGCGTCCCGCTGACCGTGTTCAAGGCCGGGTTTGACACCCGCTACCTCGTGATCGAAATGGGCGCCACGGGGATCGGCCATATCCGCTACCTCGCGGACATGGTCCGCCCGGACATCGGCGTCGTGCTGGGCGTCGGCTCCGCCCACGCCGGCGAGTTCGGCGGCATCGAGAACATCGCCGTCGCCAAGGGCGAGCTCGTCGAGGCACTCCCCGCCGCCGGCACCGCGGTGCTGAACCTGGACGATGCCCGCGTCGCGGCCATGGCCGCCCGGACGCAGGCACGCGTCCTCGGCTACAGCTCCCAGCCTGCCCGCGACGGCCAGCCGGCCCCGGTCCGGGCGGAAGACGTTGAACTGAACGCCGCGGGACACCCCGAGTTCGAGCTCTTCGTGCCGGACAACACCGCAGGGCACCACGTGTCCAGCGGCCTCATCGGGGCCCATCACGTCGCGAACCTCCTCGCCGCGGCGGGAGCTGCCCACGCAGCCGGCATCCCGGGCGCCCGGATCGCCGCGTCGCTCAGTGCCCAGACGGCCGCCAGCCGCTGGCGGATGGAACGCACGGAACGCGCCGACGGCGTGACCATCATCAACGATGCCTACAACGCCAACCCGGAATCCATGCGGGCCGCCCTGCGGACACTGGCCGACCTCGGCCGCGGCCGCCGGACCTGGGCAGTGCTCGGCGCCATGCTCGAACTGGGCCCGGACTCCATCCGCGAGCACACGGCCGTGGGCACCCAGGTGGTGCGGCTCAACATCTCCCGGCTGGTTGTCGTCGGCCGCGAGGCGCGCTCCCTCTACGTCTCTGCCGTCCAGGAGGGCTCGTGGGGCGATGAATGTGTCTTCGCCGAGACCGCCGACGAGGCCTACGAACTCCTGCAGGCCGAACTCAGGCCCGGTGATCTGGTGTTGTTCAAGTCCTCGAACAGCATCGGACTGCGCCATCTGGGCGATCGGATAGCATTACCCCCACAAGCCCACGGAACCGCCACAGAAGGGAGTGCACTGCTGTGATTGCACTGCTGATGGGCGCTGGAATGGCCTTGCTCTTTGCCTTCGCGGGCACCCCGCTGTTCATCCGGCTCCTGGTCCGGAAAAGCTACGGACAGTTCATCCGGGACGACGGTCCCACGTCCCACCACACCAAGCGCGGCACGCCCACGATGGGCGGAACCGTCGTTGTCCTGGCCGTGCTGGTCAGCTACGGCCTGACGCACCTGATCATGTGGCTGATGAACCCGGGATCCCCGGGCCCGACAGCCTCGGCGATCCTGCTGCTGTTCCTCATGGTCGGCATGGGGCTCGTCGGATTCCTGGATGATTTCATCAAAATCTCCAAGCAGCGCAGCCTTGGCCTGAACGCCAAGGCAAAACTGATCCTGCAGGCGGCGGTCGGGATTATTTTCGCTGTCCTGGCCTTGAACTTTCCGAATTCAGCCGGGGTAACCCCCGCGTCCACGCAGATCTCCCTGGTGCGCGACATCCCGTGGCTCAACCTGGCCTTCGGCGGCACGGTGATCGGCGCGATCCTGTTCGTCCTGTGGTCCAACCTGATTGTCACGGCGGCCACCAACGGGGTGAACCTCACCGACGGACTGGACGGCCTCGCCGCCGGCGCCTCGGTCATGGTGTTCGGCGCGTACACCCTCATGGGCATCTGGCAGAGCAACCAGGCCTGCGGTTCCCCGCGCCAGGCCGGCAGCGGCTGCTATTCGGTCCGGGATCCGCTGGACCTTGCACTGCTCGCGGCGATCCTCAGCGCGGCCCTCGTCGGATTCCTGTGGTGGAACACGTCCCCGGCAAAGATCTTCATGGGGGACACCGGCTCGCTGGCCATCGGCGGCGCCGTTGCGGGCTTCGCCATCCTGTCGCGGACCGAACTGCTGCTGGCCTTCATCGGCGGCCTCTTCGTCCTCATCACCCTTTCGGTCATCATCCAGGTGGGCTATTTCAAGATCACCAAGGGCAAGCGCTTCTTCAAGATGGCACCGCTGCAGCACCACTTTGAACTCAAAGGCTGGGCCGAAGTCACCGTCGTAGTCCGCTTCTGGATCCTCTGCGGGCTGTTCGTCGCCGCGGGCCTGGGTGTCTTCTACGCCGAATGGGTGGTGCTCCTGTGACCGGTTCGATCCCCGCCCCCCTCACGACCTCGGCGCGGCTCAACGACCTCGTCAGCTGGGATTCCGACTGGGCCGGACTGCGGGTAGTGGTCACCGGCCTCGGAGTCTCCGGCTTCGCGGCCGCCGACACCCTGATCGAACTCGGCGCCCGGGTGGTTGTCGTGGACTCGGCCACCACCCCCAAAGCCCAGGCCCAGGCGGACACGCTCCGGATCGTCGGCGCGGCAGACGTCCTGCTCGGCGAGGAGGCGGTGGAGTCCGTCCCGAAGGTCGATGGCCAGAAGCCGGACCTGATCGTCACGTCGCCGGGGTGGCGGCCGGACCAGTCGCTGCTGGCCGGCGCCGCGCGGGCGCACATTCCCGTCTGGGGCGACGTCGAACTCGCCTGGCGCGTCCGCGAACGCAAAGGCCGCAAGACCGCCGACTGGCTCACCATCACCGGGACCAACGGCAAGACCACAACCGTGGGCCTGACCGAGTCCATGCTGCAGGCGGCCGGACTGAAGGCGATCGCCGTCGGCAACATCGGGACCCCTATCCTGGACGCCCTCCGCGACCCGGTGGACTACGACGTTTTCGCCGTGGAGCTCTCCAGTTTCCAGCTGCACTGGAGCCACTCCATCTCGCCCGTCGCGAGCGTGTGCCTCAACGTCGCCGAGGACCACGTCGACTGGCACGGTTCCTACGCTTCGTACCTGGCCGACAAGGCCAAGGTCTACGCGAACACCCGGAAGGCGTGCATCTACAACGCCGAGCAGATCGAAACCGAGCGCATGGTCGAAGACGCCGACGTCGTCGAAGGCTGCCGGGCGGTGGCCTTCACCACGGTGTCGCCTGCCGTGAGCATGCTCGGCGTCGTGGAAGGCCTGCTCGTGGACCGGGCGTTCATTCCCGGGCGCAAGGATAGTGCCGCGGAACTGGCCGCCGTCTCGGATCTGGGCGCGGTGGCACCGCGCCACATGGTGGCCAACGCGCTGGCCGCCGCCGCCCTGGTGCGGGCCTACGGGGTCGAAGCGTCCGCCGTCCGCCAGGGCCTGCAGAACTACCTTCCGGGCGACCACCGCATCCAGCCCGTCGCCCGGCACAACGGCGTCCTCTGGGTCAACGACTCAAAGGCCACCAACCCCCACGCGGCGTCGGCGTCGCTGTCCGCGTTCCAGGACGTCGTCTGGATCGCCGGCGGCCTCTCCAAGGGCGTGAACTACGATGCCCTGGTCCGGGAGCATGCCCACCGGCTCAAGGCAGTCGTCCTGATCGGCGCGGACTCCAGCGAACTCCAGGAGGCCCTGCAGCGACACGCACCCGATGTCCCCGTGATCGGCCAGGGGAAGGGCGACACTGAAATGGTGCAGACTGCCGGAACGGCCAAAGCCGCCGCAGGCCCTTCGCCGATTTTCGGCGAAACTGTGATGGCACAGGCCGTTGCATCGGCGGCGCAGCTGGCCGCCTCCGGGGACACTGTGCTCCTGGCCCCGGCAGCTGCTTCCATGGATCAGTTCTCTTCCTACGCTCACCGTGGCGATGCCTTCATCGAAGCTGTCCGCGAGCTCGTGGAAGGGCAGGCTCAGACCAGCGAGGAGTAACAATGGTCAGCACGCCCACACGCACGACGGCGGTCAAGCCCGCCGTCGCCGGCAAACCCGGCGGCAAACCCGCCGGCAAACCCGGCGCCATCAGACCCGCCGCCGGCAAACCCACGGCACCCCGCGGGGTCCTGGGCCGGGGGCTCCCTCCGGGGACGCTGCGCCGCTGGTACCGGGGCTTCTGGGCGGCGCTGGAGGGCCCGGGCAAGTCCCGGAACGGCTCCACGTACTACCTGATCCTCGGCTCCACCCTTGCGTTGACCGCGATCGGCATCATGATGGTGCTCTCCGCCTCCAGTGTCGAAGCCATTGCGGCAGGGGAGTCGCCCTACTCGGCCGCCCTCAAACAGGGCCTCTTCGCTGCCATTGGCGTGTTTGCCATGCTCGTGCTCTCGAGGGTCAACGTCGTTTGGCTCAAGCGCTTCGCCTGGCCCGCGATTGCCGTGGCAACCGTGCTCCTCCTGCTGGTTCTGCTGGTGGGCCGGAGTACGCTCGGCAACCAGAACTGGATCGACGTCGGCCCCTTCACCTTCCAGCCTTCCGAGGCCGCCAAGCTCGCCCTCGCCCTGTGGATGGCCACGGTATTGCACCGCAAGGCCAAGCTGCTGACGCAGTGGCGGCACGCACTGGTTCCCGTGGTGCTCCCGGGCGCTGTGGTCATCATCGGACTCATCCTGGCCGGAAACGACCTCGGCACGGCCATGATCGTCATGGTGATCATGGCCTCGGCACTCTTCTTCGCCGGTGTGCGGCTGCGCTTGTTCGGCATTGCCGGGGCAGGACTGGCCCTTGGCACCGCGGTCCTGGCGATCACCAGCCCGAACCGCATGTGCCGGATCCTTTCGTGGACCGGCCAGACCTGCGCCGACGGGTCTGACCTGAACTACCAGTCAACGAACGGCCTCTACGGGCTCGCCTCCGGCGGATGGCTTGGCGTTGGCCTTGGCCAAAGCCGGCAGAAGTACAGCTGGATTCCGGAAGCCCACAACGACTTCATCTTTGCGATCATCGGCGAGGAGCTTGGACTGGTCGGCACGGTCGTCGTCCTCGTCCTGTTCGCCATCCTGGGCGCGGCCATCTACCGCGTGGTCGCGGCCCAGGAAGGGCTCTTCCACCGCGTTCTGGGCGGCTCCATCATGGTGTGGCTGCTGGGCCAGGCGGTCGTGAACATGGCGGTCGTGACCGGACTCCTGCCCGTCATCGGCGTACCCCTGCCGTTTATTTCCTACGGCGGCTCCGCACTGCTCATGTCGCTGTGCGCGATCGGCGTAGTCTTGTCCCTGGCCAGGGCGCAGATGGCACCAGGTGTCCAGCCCAAGCGGCTCTTCGGTATGAACCTGCCCCGGCGCACCAGGACCAAGCGGTCCGGCCCCGCACCAAAGAAACCCGCACCAACGAACCCCGCCGCAAAGAAGCCGGCTCCAACGAACCCCGCACCAAAGAACGCGTCCCCAAAGAGCCCTGCATTGACAAGCCCCGCACCCGGCAATCCCGCACGAAAGCGTAAACAGCCCCTTCATGAACACTGAGTCGTCTTTGTCCGTGGTCCTCGCCGGCGGCGGAACCGCCGGGCACATCAGCCCGCTGCTGGCCATTGCCCGCGCGGTCCGGGAACTCCGTCCCGGGGCGCAGCTCCTGGCTGTCGGCACGCCCGGCGGGATGGAAGCCCGGCTGGTCCCGGCCGCCGGGCTGGACCTGGCCACCATCAGCCGGGTGCCGTTCCCGCGCAGGCCCACACCCGACCTGCTCCGGCTTCCGGGCCGGCTGGCCGGTGCGGTGAAGCAGGCCGGCGTGATCCTTGACGAGGCCCGGGCTGACGTCCTGGTGGGGGTCGGTGGATATGTGTGCACGCCGCTGTACCTCGCCGCGTGGCGGCGGAAAATTCCGATCGTGGTCCACGAAGCCAACACCCGGGCGGGGCTGGCAAATCGTGTGGGCGCCCTGCTGGGCGGGCATGTGGCCGTGGCCTTCAGCGCCACCCGCCTCCGCGGCGCACGGCATGTCGGCATGCCGATGCGCCCCGAGATTTCCGGCCTCGACCGCCCGGCGGCCAGGGCCTCCGCCCGGGCGGCACTTGGACTGGATCCGCAGAAGCCGACCCTGATCGTCACCGGCGGATCCTCTGGCGCCCAGAGTATCAACCGGACCCTCGCGGCGTCCGTCGGCGCCCTCGCCGATGCGGGCGTCCAGACCCTGCACATCACCGGACGCGGCAAGTCCGTGCACGACGCCGACGGCAAACCCCTGGCCGCGCCGGGCTACCGGCAGGTCGAATACGTGGACGGCATGGAAACGGTCTATGCCGCCGCGGACCTGCTGCTGGCCCGTGCCGGCGCCGCCACGGTCTGCGAAGTTGCCGCCGTAGGCGTGCCGGCCGTCTTCGTCCCCCTGCCCATCGGCAACGGAGAACAGGCCCTCAATGCCCGCGGCCTGGTCGACGCCGGAGGCGCCCTGACCGTGGAGGACAGCGCGTTCACGGCCGACTGGCTCCGGGAGAACATCATCCCCCTGCTGCTGGAGCGCGGCAGGCTGGAGACGATGGCCGCCAGCTCCGAACGGCTCGGCATCCGAAACGCGGACCGGCGCATGGCCGATCTCGTCCTTGAAGTGGCAGTGCCATTCGAACAGCACGGCAGGAAGCGGTAATGCAATGACCCAGCCCCTACACGGCGCCCGTAACCTCGAGTCCCTGGGCCGCGTGCACTTCATCGGCATCGGGGGAGTAGGCATGTCAGCCGTCGCCCGGATCATGGTGGCGCGCGGCATACCGGTGAGCGGCACGGACGCCAAGGACCTGCCTGTCCTGGCGGATCTGGCCGCCGCCGGCGCCAGGATCGCGGTCGGCTACGCCGCAGCGAACCTTGGCGACGCCGAGACTGTCGTCGCCGGCTCGGCGATCCGCCCGGACAATCCCGAACTCGCGGCAGCCCAGGCCGCAGGCCTCCCCGTGCTCCACCGCTCCGTCGCGCTGGCCGCGACCATGGCGGACGACACGGTCGTGACCGTCGCCGGAACGCACGGGAAGTCCACGACGACGTCGATGATCACCGTCCTGCTGCAGGGCGCCGGCCTGGATCCTTCCTTCGCCATCGGCGCGAATGTCCCGGCGCTGGGCGTGAACGCCGCGCACGGCAGCTCCGGGATCTTCGTCGCCGAAGCCGACGAGTCGGACGGCTCCTTCCTGAACTACCGTCCGCAGATCGCCGTGGTAACCAACGTCGAACCAGACCACCTGGACTTCTACGGCACCGCCGAAGCGGTCTACGCATCCTTCGACCGCTTCACGGCCCTGCTGCCGGCAGACGGCGTCCTCGTGGCCTGCGCGGACGACGAGGGGGCGGCGGCGCTGGCTCAGCGCACCCTGGCGCGCGGCAACACGAGGGTGGTCCTCTACGGCACCGCGGACGGCACCCAGGTCCAACTGCACGACGAGGGCCCGGGCCGGGTGTGGATCACGACGCCGGCGGGCCGGTTCGACGTCGAGCTTCAGGTCCCCGGGCGGCACAACGCGCTCAACGCCGCCGCAGCGTTCGCCGTCGCCCTCGAACTCGGCGTCAAGCCCGAGGCCGCGGCCAAGGCCCTGGCGCATTTCTCCGGCGCCTCGCGCCGATTCGAATTCAAGGGCAGCGGCCGTGGCGTCCGCGTCTACGACGACTACGCCCACCATCCCACCGAAGTCCGTGCCGCCCTGTCCGCAGCGCGGGCCGTTGCCGGCGAGCACAAGGTGCACGTGCTCTTCCAGCCGCACCTGTTCTCCCGGACCCGGGAGTTTGCCCGCGACTTCGCCGAGGCCCTGAACGCCGCCGACACGGCGCTGCTCCTGGACATCTATCCGGCCCGCGAAGATCCCATCCCCGGAGTCAGCAGCCAGCTGATTGCCGACCATCTGGGACCCGGCGGCAGGCTCGTCGGCGCGGGCGGGGAGGCCGTCAAAGCCGTGCTGGCCGCGGCAGCGCCGGGAGACATCGTGCTGACCGCCGGCGCAGGCGACGTCACAGCGTACGGTCCGCTCATCGTCGAAGCCCTCACGGCGGGGGACGCTGGTGCCTAGCACCCGCCGCCCCACCTATAAGGCCGGAACCCGCGGTCCCGCGTCCCCCCGGCCCTCAGCGCCGTCCGGCGGCCACGGCCCGGAGGTCATATCGGCATCCAGGCACGCCGGGGACACGGACACGGTTCCGGACCACGCCCCGGACAATGTGCTGTCCTTTCCCGAACCCAAGGCCAGGCGCCGCAAGCGCATCCTCCTGAGCACGATCGGCATTCTGGCGGTCCTGATGGCGGGAATCGTGGCGGCCGCCGTCTACTCCCCGGTGCTGGCCCTGCGGACTGTCACCGTGGAAGGCACCAAATTGCTGAGCCCGGACCAGATCCAGTCGGCCCTCGCGCCGCTTCAAGGCAAACCCCTGCCGCAGGTCAGCGAGGCGGACGTCGCCGCCCTCCTCAAGCCGCTGGTCCAGGTCAAGGACATCAGCACCCAGGCGCGCCCGCCCTCCACGCTGCAGGTACGTATCACCGAACGTGTTCCGGTGGCCCTGGTCAAGCAGGGGGAGAGCTTCCAGCTCGTGGACGTCGACGGCGTCCAGCTCAGCACCACAGCAGACCCGGCCTCCGTGCCGCTGCCGGTCATCGATGGAGGCAGCGGGACGCTGGCGAAAGATCTGTTCCACGCCATCACCGCTGTGCTGGGCGCACTTCCGGCGGATGTCCTCGCGAAGCTGTCCAAGGCCTCGGCCACGTCCGCGGACGCCGTCGAACTCAAGCTCGTTGACGGGCAGACGATCGTCTGGGGCAACGCCGGGGAGAAGGAGCTCAAGGCCCGGGTGCTCGCGGCCCTTCTCAAGGCCCCGGCGGACCCGAAAAACCCTGTCCGGGTCTACGATGTCAGCGTGCCCCGGCACCCTGTCACCCGGTAGCAGGCAATCACTTATCCAGGGATTCGCGCCGGCAACCGCCAGGCAGCTGCCCGGAGGGTTGAAGGCGCCACCCGCAGAGGGTATTTGCCCGGTATTCCCGCGACACGCGGCCCCGGTCATTGAATGTCCCCTACATAGGAAATACCGTCACAGACATGAGTTACTTGACATAACTATAACCTTCAAGTCGAAGGTTAAGGTTCAAAGCCTCAAGCTCGACTCCATCAGTTTTCGCAATAGAACACGAACAAGGGACACGTAACGTGGCAGCTCCGCAGAATTACTTGGCCGTCATCAAGGTCGTCGGCATCGGCGGCGGTGGCGTGAACGCAGTCAACCGCATGATCGAAGTCGGTCTTCGCGGCGTCGAATTCATCGCCATCAACACCGATGCCCAGGCATTGCTGATGAGCGACGCCGACGTCAAACTCGACGTCGGACGTGAGCTGACGCGCGGCCTGGGTGCCGGTGCAAACCCTGAGGTCGGCAAGCAGGCTGCGGAGGACCACGCCGACGAAATCGAAGAGGTCATCCGCGGCGCGGACATGGTCTTCGTCACCGCCGGCGAAGGCGGCGGCACCGGCACCGGCGGCGCGCCCGTCGTGGCCCGGATCGCCCGCTCGCTCGGCGCCCTGACCATCGGCGTCGTCACCCGCCCCTTCACCTTCGAAGGCCGCCGGCGCGCCGGCTCCGCCGAAGCCGGCATCGACGCCCTGCGCGACGAAGTCGACACCCTGATCGTCATCCCGAACGACCGTCTGCTGTCCATCAGCGACCGCAACGTCTCGGTCCTGGATGCGTTCCGCTCCGCCGACCAGGTCCTGCTGTCCGGTGTCCAGGGCATCACTGACCTGATCACCACGCCGGGCCTGATCAACCTCGACTTCGCCGACGTCAAGTCCGTCATGCAGGGCGCCGGCTCGGCCCTCATGGGTATCGGCTCGGCCCGCGGTGAAGACCGCGCCGTCAAGGCCGCGGAGCTGGCCATCGCCTCGCCGCTGCTCGAAGCTTCCATCGACGGCGCCCACGGCGTCCTGCTGTCCATCCAGGGCGGCTCGGACCTGGGCCTCTTCGAGATCAACGAGGCCGCCCGGCTCGTCCAGGAAGTCGCGCACCCGGAGGCCAACATCATCTTCGGTGCGGTCATTGACGACGCCCTCGGCGACGAAGCACGCGTCACCGTCATTGCCGCCGGCTTCGACGACGTCAAGGCCACCTCGCCGTCCATGGACCAGTCCCTGCCGGCTGCGCCGCAGCGTCCGGCAACCCCGGCGGCTCCGGCCCCGGCGCAGGCTCCGGCCTCCGCCCACGTCCAGCCGCTGCACGCCACCGTGGGGGCGTCCGGTTACGGCGGCTGGGGCCAGCAGCGCCCGTCCGCAGTGCCGGCCGACTCGGGCTTCGACGTCGACCTGCCCTCCGTCGTGGAGCCGGACCTGTCCGGCCGCCACTCCGACGACCTGGATGTCCCCGACTTCCTCAAGTAGATCCTGAAGCACCATGGCACTGCCGGATGGCAGTGCCATGGTGCTTTCTCGTAGGATCGAAGTTCTGCAAACGAATGATGGCGGTGTACTGAGTGTTTTCGTGGCGAGCTGAAGTCCGGCCCGGCGTCTGGGTGGCTTTCACCGACGCCGGCGCCGGCAATCTTGCGCTCCATGTCGGCGACGACCCCGCTGAGGTCAGGAGCAGGCGCGGGGAGCTCGAACAAGCCGCGGGACTCGACGGGCGCCACTTCCAGTTCATGAACCAGGTCCACGGCAATGACGTCGCCACGATCGCCGGCCCGCCCGCCGCCGCCGTGGACGCGCCAGGGGATGCCCCGACGGCAGACGCCCTGGTCTCGTCCGGCGCGCCGCTGGCCGTCATGGTAGCTGACTGCGTCCCCGTGGTGCTCGTGGGGGACCGGGCCGGGGCGCTGGGAGCGGAAGCGCACGTCTTCGGCGCTGTGCACGCGGGACGGCCCGGTGTGGCCTCCGGAGTGGTTCCCGCGGCCCTCGCCCGGCTCCGGGAGCTCGGAGCGGTCCGGATCAGCGCCTGGATCGGGCCGTCCATCTGCGGTCTCTGCTACGAGGTCCCCGAAGGGATGCGCGCCGAGGTCGCGGCCGCCGTTCCCGCCACCTGGTGCACCACCTCGCGGGGCACGGCCGGATTGGATCTCCCGGCCGGCGTCCGGAGCCAGCTCGAGGCCGAGGGCGTCGCCGTCGAGTACTCCGGCGGCTGCACCCGTGAGGATGAAACCCTGTTCTCCTTCCGCCGCAGCAGCCACACAGGGCGCTTTGCAGGGCTCGTGTGGACCCTCCCGGCCGCGGATGACCCGGCGCAGGACCATGGCTGAGACAGGGGACGGCGCCCCCGAGGACGCCCGACTCGCGCAGCTCGGACGCAACCTGGCCGCCGTCAGGCAGCGGATCGGCGCGGCCGTGGCGGCCTCAGGGCGGCAGGACACCCCGCCCCAGCTGATCGTCGTCACGAAGTTCCACCCCGCGCAGGACGTCCGGCGGCTGGTATCACTGGGCGTCACGGACGTCGGCGAGAACCGGGACCAGGAAGCCGCCGGCAAGGCGGCGGAGCTGGCTGACCTGCACCTGCGCTGGCACTTCATCGGGCAGCTGCAGAGCAACAAAGCCAAGTCCGTGGTGAAATACGCCCACGCCGTGCACTCCGTGGACCGGCCCCAGCTGGCCGCCGCACTGGAAAAGGCCATGGCCGCCGAGCAGGAGCGCACCGGGCGTGCCCCGCTGGAGTGCTTCATCCAGGTCAGCCTTGACGAGGACGCCGACGGCCGCCGCGGGGGAGCCCGGCCGGCCGACGTGCCGGCACTGGCGGACCGGCTCGCCGGGGCGGAAGGCCTCCTGCTGGCGGGCGTCATGGCGGTGGCCCCGCTCCGGGCGGATCCGGCAGCGGCCTTTGCCAGGCTCGCCGGCATCTCGGCCCGGCTGGCAGCCCTTCATCCGGAGGCCGCGGGAATCTCCGCCGGCATGAGCCAGGACCTCGAGGCGGCCATCAAGTTCGGGGCGACACACCTGCGCATTGGCTCGGATATTCTGGGTCCGCGTCCGGCGTTGGGGTAGGTTCAACGTATTGGAAGGTAATGGCGGGGATTCCAAGGCTGTCTAGTCATACGAGCGGCCCGCTTACGGACACGATTAGGAGTCGACCATGGCCGGCGCTCTGCGCAAGACAATGATCTATCTTGGGCTCGCTGATGGCGACGAACACTACGAGTCTGAGCACCCAACATCGCACAAGGATGAGGACGAATCCATGGAACACGACCGCGAGGAACGCCGCGCGCCGGCCCCTGTCCGCGAGGTCCCCAAGGAAGAGTCCTACGCCGCTGAAGAGGAATATCGCGCACCTGTGACACCCATCAAGCGTGCGGCCTCTAGCCGCGAAGAGACCACCGGACTGCGGCAGATCACCACGATCCACCCGCGGTCCTACAACGACGCCAAGCTCATCGGTGAAAGCTTCCGTGACGGAATCCCCGTCATCATGAACGTCACCGACATGGGCGAGGCCGACGCCAAGCGCCTCGTCGACTTCTCGGCAGGACTCGTGTTCGGCCTGCGCGGCAGCATCGAGCGGGTCACGAACAAAGTGTTCCTGCTCTCGCCGTCGTACGTTGAAGTCATCGGCGATGACAAGAAGGTCAGCGAAACGCAGGCCAGCTTCTTCAACCAGAGCTAGTCAGGTTTTCAGCACGGATGCCAGGCAGGGACACCTGCCTGGCATCCGTGCTGAAATATCCGTGCTGAAATAGAAGCGATACTTTCTTAGGACACTGCGGTATCCGGAATGAACATGGAGATATGAGTTAGCTCATGGGAATTGTTTTCGGACTTGTCTATATCGCGCTGTTGCTGTTTTTCGTTGCCCTGATCATCCGCCTGGTCTTTGACTGGGTCCAGATGTTCGCCCGGAGCTGGCGGCCGCGCGGTGCGGCGCTTGTGACGGCGCACGCTGTGTATTCCGTCACGGACAAGCCGCTCAAGCTGCTCCGGCGGGTCCTTCCGCCGCTGCGGCTGGGCGGGATTTCGCTGGACCTTGGCTTCCTGCTGCTCTTTGTGGCGGTGAGCGTGGCGATGGCGGTCGCCAGGAGCCTGGCATAAGGAGATGTTGTACGGACGGCGGACCTGCTCCGCGGCCCGAACCGATAGAAACTCCGGTTTGACACTCAGGTGTTGAATTAGAGGAACCAGACCATATTTAGGTACCGTAGTTTTGACGGCCGGAAGGCCTACTGACTAACTAGACCAACGAGGTGACCAGATGGCTTTGACGCCAGAAGACGTTGTCAACAAGCGCTTTCAGCCGACCAAGTTCCGCGAAGGCTACGACCAGGATGAAGTTGATGACTTCCTGGATGAAATCGTCGTCGAACTGCGGCGCCTGAACCAGGAGAACGACGAGCTCCGGAAGAAGCTTGCCGAACTCGGCGCGGGCACGCCTGCCAGCTCCGCTGCTGCGGCTCCGGTCGTGGAGAAAGTCCCCGCGCCCGTCAAGGACGAGAAGGACGAGCGCGCCAAGGCAGAAGCCGAGGCAAAGGCCGCTGAAGCTGCCAAGAAGAAGGAAGCCGAGCAGGCTCCCGTCCAGGCAGCCGCCCCGGCACGTGCCGCCGCAACCCCCGCAGCCGAGTCCGCAGCGGGCCTGCTCGCCATGGCGCAGCAGATGCACGACAAGCACGTCGCCGACGGCGAGCAGCAGCGGGACAAGATCATTGCCGAAGCCCAGATCGAAGCCAGCAGCCTCGTCAACGACGCACAGGAAAAGTCACGCAAGATCCTCGGCGCCCTCGAGCAGCAGCGCTCCGTCCTGGAACGCAAGGTTGAGCAGCTGCGCGGCTTCGAACGCGACTACCGCTCACGCCTGAAGGCCTACATCGAAGGCCAGCTCCGCGACCTGGATGCCCGCGGCTCCGTCGCGGCCCCCGAGGTCAGCGAAGCCAGCTAAGGTATTAAGCACGTATTCTGAAAGCCGGTGGCCGGGGATTCCTCGGCCGCCGGCTATTCACATTTATGCCGCATAGTGCCGCCTTCCGGTCCCGGAGCCGGCCTGTGCCAGGCAGCAATCTCCCAGTCCCGCACTGGCTCCCGAACGAAAGCCCTATGACTGACGCATCATCACCCGACGCCACGCAGCCCGTTGACGCCGCACAGCCCGCCGACGCCGGCCGGCCCGTATCCGGGTCCCAGGTTCCGGCGCAGGCGCCGTTGGCGCGGCCCCGCCGGGCCGTCCTGTTCTCCGTTTTCGCTGCCTTCGCGGTGTTCGTCTACCTCTTCGACCAGCTCACGAAGCTGTGGGTCACCAACACGATGGTCGAGGGCGAGCGGACCCCCGTGCTGCCCCCGTTGCTGCACTGGTACTACATCCGCAATTCCGGGGCTGCCTTCTCGATCGGCGAGAACGTCACTTGGGTGTTCACCATCATCATGGCGGCCGTCTCCATCGCCATCCTGCTGCAGCTGCGGAAGCTCGGCTCGGCCTGGTGGGCGCTGGCGCTCGGGCTGCTGCTCGGGGGCGCCCTGGGCAACCTCACCGACCGGCTGTTCCGCGAGCCTTCTTTCGCCATGGGGCACGTGGTCGACTTCATCCAGCTGCCCAACTTCGCAATCTTCAACATCGCGGACTCCGCTGTGGTGTCCTCTGTCGTGATCATCTGCCTGCTCACCCTCCGGGGCGTCTCCCTGGACGGTACCCGCCACACAAAACCTGAGGCCGGGCACGATGTCTGAGCCGGCGGGACCGCTGCGCGTCGTTGTCCCGGAGGAACTTGCCGGAACCCGGGTGGATGCCGGGCTGGCGAAGCTGATGGATATTTCCCGGTCCCAGGCCGCCACGCTGATCGCCGAGGGCAACGTCAGCTGCGGGGGCAAGGCGGTCGGCAAGTCCCTCAAGCTCGCCCCCGGCGCCGTGCTCGACGTCGTCGTGCCGGAACGCCGGGACCCCCTGGAAATCGTGGAGGAAGTAGTGGACGACCTGTTGATCCTGCTTGATGATGACGAGTTCGTCGTCATCGACAAACCGGTCGGCGTAGCGGCCCACCCCTCGCCCGGCTGGGTGGGCCCCACCGTCGTGGGAGCCCTCGCCGGGCTGGGCTACCGCATCTCGACGTCCGGCGCCCCCGAGCGCGCCGGCATCGTCCACCGGCTCGACGTCGGGACCTCCGGCGTCATGGTGGTCGCCAAGACCGAACACGCCTACACGGTGCTTAAACGCGCCTTCAAGGAACGCACCGTGGACAAGGTGTACCACGCCGTCGTCCAGGGCCTCCCGGATCCGCTGGCCGGCACCATCGACGCCCCGATCGGCCGCCACCCGGGCCACGACTGGCGCTTCGCGGTGACCGAGGACGGCCGTGACTCCGTCACGCACTATGAAGTCCTCGAAGCCTTCGGCAAGGCTTCCCTCGTGGAGGTCCACCTGGAGACAGGACGCACCCACCAGATCCGCGTGCACTTTTCCGCCCTGCGCCACCCCTGCGCCGGCGACCTGACCTACGGTGCGGATCCGCGGCTCGCCGCCACCCTGGGGCTCACCCGGCAATGGCTGCACGCCCGGCAACTGTCCTTCGACCACCCCCGGACGGGGGAGCGGGTCACCGTGACGAGCGAGTACCCGCAGGATCTGCGCTACGCGCTCGAGGTCCTGGAGTCCGGAAAGGCCTGACACCGTGCCGGGCGCGGGAAGCGGCCCGGACGGCACTAGAATGGTCCGGTGACTTCCAGCAACGACTCGTTTGTCCATCTCCACAACCACACCGAGTACTCGATGCTGGACGGCGCCGCCCGGCTCGGAGAACTGTTCGACGAAACCGAGCGGCTCGGCATGCCCGCGCTCGCCACGACGGACCACGGCTACCTCTTCGGCGCCTTCGACTTCTGGAAGCGGGCCACGGACCAGGGCATCAAGCCGATCATCGGCGTCGAGGCCTACGTCACCCCCGGCACCGCGCGCACGGACAAGACCCGCGTCCGCTGGGGCGAGGAGAACCAGCGCAAGGATGACATCTCCGGCGGTGGCTCCTATACGCACATGACGCTCCTCAGCTACAACAATGTGGGCATGCGGAACCTGTTCCGGGCCTCGTCGATCGCCTCCTTGGACTCGGTCTTCGGCAAATGGCCGCGTCTGGACCGCGAACTGCTCAACACCTACTCCGAAGGCTTGATCGCCACGACCGGTTGCCCTTCCGGTGAGGTCCAGACGAGGCTCCGGCTCGGGCAGTACCGGGAAGCCGTCGAGGCGGCCGCCGAGTTCCGCGACATCTTCGGCGCCGAGAACTACTTCTGCGAACTCATGGACCACGGACTGGACATCGAGCGGCGCGTCACGGGTGACCTGCTGCGCCTGGCCAGGGAACTGAACCTGCCCCTGGTGGCCACCAACGACCTCCACTACACGCATGAGCACGACGCGAAGGCGCACGAGGCCCTGCTGGCCATCCAGTCGGGTTCCACCCTCCTGGAGCCGACGTACGACAACGGCGGCTCGCGCTTCGCCTTCTCCGGCAGCGGATACTACCTGAAGTCTCCGCAGGAAATGCGGGAACTGTTCCGCGACCACCCGGAGGCGTGCGACAACACGCTCCTGATTGCCGAGCGCTGCGAGGTGTCGTTCAACACCGGAGCCAACTACATGCCCCGGTTCCCCTGCCCGGAGGGGGAGGACGAAACGTCGTGGCTGGTCAAGGAAGTCGACAAAGGACTCCAGTACCGCTATCCCCAGGGCATCCCGGACAAGGTGCGCACCCAGGCCGACTACGAACTGGGCGTCATCACGTCCATGGGCTTCCCGGGCTACTTCCTGGTGGTGGCCGACTTCATCAACTGGGCCAAGAACAACGGCATCCGGGTGGGTCCGGGACGCGGCTCGGGCGCCGGGTCCATGGTGGCCTATGCCATGCGCATCACCGACCTCGATCCGCTGCACCACGGCCTGATCTTTGAGCGCTTCCTCAACCCGGACCGCGTCTCCATGCCTGACTTCGACGTCGACTTCGATGACCGGCGCCGGTCCGAGGTGATCGACTACGTCACGCGCAAATACGGCGACGAACGTGTCGCGATGATCGTCACCTACGGCACTATCAAGACCAAGCAGGCCCTGAAGGACTCCTCGCGCGTGCTGGGCTACCCGTTCAGCATGGGCGAACAGCTGACCAAGGCGCTGCCGCCGGCGGTGATGGCCAAGGACATTCCGCTCGCGGACATCCAGAACCCGGAATCGAAGCGCTACAGCGAGGCCGGGGACTTCCGGCAGCTGATCGCCACGGACCCGGAAGCCGCCAAAGTGTTCGAAACGGCGCTCGGCATCGAGGGCCTGAAACGCCAGTGGGGTGTCCACGCGGCCGGCGTCATCATGTCCTCGGACCCGATCATCGACGTCATCCCGGTCATGCGCCGCTTCCAGGACGGCCAGGTCATCACGCAGTTCGACTACCCGACGTCCGAGGGCCTCGGCCTGATCAAGATGGACTTCCTGGGCCTGCGGAACCTCACGATCATTTCCGACGCCCTGGAAAACATCAAGATGAACCGCGGGATCGACCTCGACCTGGAGTCCCTGGCCCTGGACGACGTGGCGTCCTATGAACTGCTCGCCCGCGGCGACACCCTGGGCGTGTTCCAGCTCGACGGCGGGCCGATGCGCTCCCTGCTCAAGCTGATGAAGCCTGACAACTTCGAAGACATCTCCGCCGTGCTGGCCCTGTACCGGCCCGGGCCCATGGGCGCCAACGCGCACACCGACTACGCGCTGCGCAAGAACAAGATCCAGGACGTCATCCCCATCCACCCGGAGCTTGAGGAGCCGCTCTCGGAAATCCTGGGCGGGACCTACGGGCTGATCGTGTACCAGGAGCAGGTTATGGCCGTGGCGCAGAAGCTCGCCGGCTATACCCTCGGCCAGGCCGACATCCTGCGCCGCGCCATGGGCAAGAAGAAAAAATCCGAGCTGGACAAGCAGTTCGCCGGCTTCTCCCAGGGCATGCAGGACAACGGCTACTCCATGGCCGCCGTCAAGACCCTCTGGGACATCCTGCTGCCGTTCTCCGACTACGCCTTCAACAAGGCGCACTCGGCCGCCTACGGCGTGATCTCCTACTGGACCGCCTACCTGAAGGCGCATTACGCGCCGGAGTACATGGCGGCCCTGCTGACCTCGGTCGGTGACGACAAAGACAAGTCCGCGATCTACCTCAACGAGTGCCGGCGCATGGGCATCACGGTGCTGCCGCCGGACGTCAACGAGTCAGCGCTGAACTTCACCCCGGTGGGCAACGACATCCGCTTCGGCATGGGAGCCATCCGCAACGTCGGCGTCAACGTCGTCGAAGCCATGGTGGCGGCCCGCGAGAAGGAAGGCGCCTACACGTCCTTCAAGGACTACCTCATGAAGGTTCCGGCGGTGGTGTGCAACAAGCGCACGATCGAATCACTGATCAAGGCCGGTGCCTTCGACTCCCTGGGCCACCACAGGCGCGCGCTGGCCATGATCCATGAAGAAGCCATCGACTCGGTCATCACCCTCAAGCGCAACGAGGCGATCGGCCAGTTCGACCTCTTCGCCGGCTTCGACGAGGCCGAATCCGAGTCCTCCCTGAGCATCGAGATCCCGGACCTCCCGGAATGGGAGAAGAAGGACAAGCTCTCCTTCGAGCGGGACATGCTCGGCCTCTACGTCTCGGACCACCCGCTGCAGGGCCTGGAAGGGCTCCTGAGCCAGCACGCCGACCAGTCGATCACCTCGATCATCGCCGAGGACGGACCGCACGACGGCGCCATCGTCACCATCGCGGGCATGATCACCTCGCTCAGCCGGCGGATCGCCAAAGCCAGCGGCAACGCCTACGCCCGCGCCGAGATCGAGGACCTCGGCGGTTCGGTGGAGGTCATGTTCTTCGGCCAGGTCTACGGGCCCATAGCCTCCGTCCTGGCGGAGGACCTGATCGTGGTGGTGAAGGGCCGGCTGCAGCGCCGCGATGACGGTGCCGTCGCATTGAACTGCATGGAACTCTCGGTCCCGGACCTCAGCGAGGGCCTCAACGGTCCCGTGGTGATCACCATGGCCACGCACAAGGCAACCGAGGCCGTAGTGACCGAACTCGGAGATGTGCTCAGGACGCACCGCGGTAAGTCCGAGGTCCGCCTCCACCTGCAGGGGGACTCCCGCGTGGAGGTCATGGGCCTTCCGGTGCACCTAAGGGTCAACCCGAGCCCGTCCCTGTTCGGCGACCTGAAGGTGCTACTCGGCCCGACGTGCCTGGATAACTAGGCCCTGCCGCCGTCCGCCTGTTCCGCTCAGATCTCGTAGTCGAGCGGGACAGGCCGGCTGTAGGCCCCGGAGTGGTACAGGAGGGGAGCGCCGTCCGCGCCGACCTGGCCCTCGACCACCTCGACCACCACCACCGCGTTGTTCTCGAAGGAGAGGCGCATCTGGACTTTCCCGATGAGCCAGCCGGCGACGCCTTTGAGGACGGGAACCTCATGGGGTCCCAGCTCCCAGTGGTCGCCGTCGAAGCGGTTGCCCGCCCGGGCGAATCGATCGGCCAACTCCTGGTTTTCCAGCCCGAGCATGTGCACGCCGATGTACGTGGTATTCGCCACGGCCGGCCACGAGCGTGACGTGCGCGCCATGTTGAACGTGAACCGAGGCGGCTTGGCGGACAAGGAAGCCACCGAGGTCGCCGTGAAACCGAACGGGACGCCGTCGTAATTGGCGGTAATGATGGCCACGCCGGCCGCGTGCCGGCGGAACATTTCCTTGAACGTCCCCTCGAAGACTCCGTCATTTGTGGCCACTGCCATCGAACTCCCTGCTGTATTTGCGTGCGATTGTTCCTAGCTGCCAGCGTATTGCGCCCAGGACCGGGCGCTGCGCCTTTTTACCTGCCGCGCCAGATGATGACGCGCTGCGTCGTGCGCCGGGCCGGCCGAATCCTTGTTACCGTTTGTTGCATGACACAGTCCGCAGTACACGGCCGGGTTCAGCAGGACACCGAGGACCCCATGCAACCCGGGCAGGCGCCCCGGCGGCGCGTCGCGCCCTGGCGGCAGGCCGCGGCCATCACGGTGGCCGGTGTGCCGGTGGGGCTTCTCTGGTGGATCCTGGCGCCGTCGGGGCTCAACCTCTTGACGGGGGACCCCGCGCTGGCTGCGGGCAGTAACACCGCGACCTGGCTGCCCCGGGATCTGGTGCTGGCGGGGTTGTTCCTGCTGGCGGGCTGCGTTGCCGGAGCGCTGGTGTCCGGTTCGAAGCACGAAAGCCCAACGTCCGGGACCGTCGTACTGGTGGTGCTGGCCGGCGCACTGGGAGCCGTGATCGCGTGCGCGACCGGCGTGCTCAGCTCCCGCTGGTGGGGTGCTCCGGTGGACGCCTCGGCAAACGCGAGCATCGCGTTCTCGCTGCGGTCCTATGCCGTCCTGGCCATCTGGCCGGCCGCGATCGCCCTGGCCATCTTCCTGCAGAGCGTCTTCGCGCCGTCCGGCCGCACGCGGGACTGCGATGACTGACATAGCGACTTCCGGCCGCAACCGCGTCGGGACCCTGCCGCCGGGCACGTAAAATGAACGGGTGACCCATAATCCTGACAGCCCCGTGCGCACGGTTCCAGCCGCCATCGACTTCCGCACCGTGGACCTGCGCGGCCAGCATCTGACTCTCGCGGGACTCCGCGCCGCCGTCCCGCGGGCACAGTCGGGCACCATGGCCGACGCCGAGGAAAAGGTCCTGGACATCATTTCGTCCGTCCGCACGCGGGGCTTCGCCGCGCTCCGGGAACTGGCCCTGAGCTTCGACGGTGTAGCCCAGACCCATCCGCGCGTCCCGTCCGAGGCACTGCGGGCGGCCCTGGACGGCCTGGACCCGGCCGTGCGGGCCGCACTGGAAGAGTCCATCCGCAGGGCACGCCGCTTCGCCGACAGCCAGCGTCCGGCCAACGTCGACGTCGAACTCGGCGAAGGCGCCGTCGTCAGCCAGAACTGGGTGCCGGTGGCCCGCGTGGGCCTGTACGTCCCCGGCGGCCTGGCCGTCTATCCGTCTTCGGTGATCATGAACGTCGTTCCGGCCCTGGCTGCCGGCGTCGAGTCCATTGCCCTGGCGTCGCCGCCGCAGAAGGACTTCGGTGGCCTCCCGCACCCCACCATCCTTGCGGCTGCCTGCCTGCTTGGCATCGATGAGGTCTATGCCATCGGCGGCGCGCAGGCCATCGCGGCCTTTGCCTACGGCATCCCGGGGTCAGGCGAGGATGCGGGGCTGGACCCGGTGGACGTCGTCACCGGTCCCGGCAACATCTTTGTCGCCACCGCGAAGCGCCTCGTCAAGGGCGTCGTGGGGATCGACTCCGAGGCAGGCACCACGGAAATCGCGATCCTTGCCGACGCCACCGCCCGCCCGGACCTCGTCGCCGCGGACCTCATCAGCCAGGCTGAGCATGACCCCAAAGCGGCGTCGGTGCTGATCACCGACTCCGGGACCCTCGCGGCGGCAGTGCGCGTGGAGCTGGACCGCATGGTGTCCGCCACCAAGCACAGCGGCCGGGTCCGGGAGGCGCTCTCGGGGCCGCAGTCCGGCGTCGTCCTGGTCGAGGACCTGGAGCAGGGGATCGCCGCCTGTGACGCCTACGCGGCGGAGCACCTGGAAATCATGACGGCGGATGCCGCCAGGGTGGCTGCCCGGATCCGCAACGCAGGGGCCATCTTTGTCGGGGACTACAGCCCCGTGAGCCTGGGGGACTACTGTGCCGGCTCCAACCACGTGCTGCCGACCAGCGGCACGGCGGCATTTTCCTCCGGCCTGAACGTGACCACCTTCCTGCGGGCCATCCAGGTCATCAACTACAGCCAGGCTGCGCTGGAGCAGGTCAGCGGACACATCCTGAGCCTGTCCGGCGCGGAGGACCTGCCGGCACACGGGGAAGCGGTCACGGCACGGTTCGCCGGCACCCGCTAATTAGTGCCGCTGACCACTACATGTAGTAATGACAAGATTGTTATTCAGCTATATATGGCCGTAAACTGGGTATGGACACAAGACTGCGACAGGGAGAAAAGACGTGTATTGCCCGTTCTGCCGAAACCCTGACTCGCGTGTGGTCGACAGCCGCATCGCGGACGACGGCTCCGCCATCCGCCGCCGCCGGCAGTGCCCCGAATGCGGCCGCCGCTTCACCACGGTGGAAACCACAAGCCTGACCGTCATCAAGCGCTCCGGCGTAGGTGAGCCGTTCAGCCGCAGCAAGGTCATCAACGGGGTGCGCAAAGCATGCCAGGGCCGTCCCGTCACGGAAGACGACCTGGCCATGCTTGCCCAGGAGGTGGAGGAGTCGATCCGTGCCTCCGGTGCCGCCGAGATCGACGCCCACGAAGTCGGGCTCGCCATCCTGAACCCGTTGCAGAAGCTTGATGAGGTCGCCTACCTGCGCTTCGCCAGTGTTTACCAGGCGTTTGAATCCCTGGAGGACTTCGAGTCCGCCATCTCGCTGCTTCGCCATGAGGCAACGGCGAAGGGCCTGGACGGGAAGAACCCGCAGAAGAGCCCGCTCTAGGACCCGGGCCCGGTCCCACCCGAACACGCCACCCCACACGTTGAGCTATCACTCCGGGTCGTTCCCGGCGCCCAGAACGACGCGGAGTGACGGCTCATCCGGCTACTTGGCCAGCTTGTGCTTCAGCGCTATCTCGATGGCCGCGCCGACAATGCCGGCGTCGTTCTTCAGCTCGGCGGGAACAATCGGAGTGCGCAGCTTCATGTGCGGCAGGTATTCGTCCGCCCGCTTGGAGATGCCGCCGCCGACGATGAACAGTTCGGGGGAGAACAGGAACTCCACGTGGGAGAAGTACCGCTGCAGCAGCACGCTGTACTGTTCCCAGCTGAGGCCGTCGCGTTCGCGCGCAACCGCGGAGGCCTTGCTTTCGGCGTCGAAACCGTCAATCTCCAGGTGGCCCAGTTCGGCGTTGGGAACGAGCTTCCCGTCGAAGATGAAGGCCGAGCCGATGCCGGTGCCCAGGGTGACCACGAGGACGGTGCCTGAGACGCCCTCGCCGGCACCGTAGCGGGCTTCGGCCAGGCCGGCGGCGTCGGCGTCGTTGATGACCTCGACGGGGCGCCCGAGGCGGGCGGTAAGCAGGCCATCGATGTCCAGTTCCAGCCACGACTTGTCCACGTTGGCGGCCGAGTGGACCACGCCATGCTGGATGATGCCCGGGAAGGTGACCCCGACGGGGGAATCCGGGGCCGGGGCCTCGGGGCGGGCCGAGAGCTCGGCCACGACCTGTGCCACCACTTCCGCGACGGATTCCGGGGTTGAGGGCTGCGGGGTGGGGACGCGCAGCCGATCACCGATCAGCTTGCCCTTCTTGAGATCGACAATCCCGCCCTTGATCCCGGTGCCGCCGATGTCGATGCCGATCAGCGGGGGGTTCTTCTTCGACTTCTCGTCCTTCTTGGGCAATGTGTTTCCGTTCGTGGCAGGGGCGGGCGGGGCTGGTATTTGCAGGTGCGGTGTGGTGCAGCCTCAGGGCAGCGTAAGGACTTCGGCGCCGGATTCGGTGACGAGCAGGGTGTGCTCGAACTGGGCAGTGCGTTTGCGGTCGCGTGTCACGACGGTCCAGTCGTCGGCCCACATGTCCCAGTCGACGGTGCCCAGGGTCAGCATGGGTTCGATCGTAAAGACCATACCGGCTTCAATGACGGTGTTGTAGGCCGGGGCCGCATCGTAATGCGGGATGATGAGCCCGGTGTGGAAGGCTTCCCCGACGCCGTGGCCGGTGAAGTCGCGGACCACGCCGTAGCCGAAGCGCTTGGCATAGGACTCGATCGTCCTGCCGATCACGTTGATTTCCCGTCCCGGTGCCACGGCCCGGATGGCCCGGTTCAACGATTCCTCGGTGCGCTCGACGAGGAGCCGGGACTCCTCGTCGACGTCGCCGACCAGGAACGTGTAGTTGGTGTCGCCGTGCACGCCACCAACGAACGCAGTGATGTCGATGTTGAGGATGTCGCCGTCCTGGACGACGGTGCTGTCCGGAATCCCGTGGCAGATCACTTCGTTGAGCGAGGAGCACAAAGATTTGGGGAAGCCCCGGTATCCAAGGGTGGAGGGGTATGCGTTGTGGTCAAGGAGGAATTCGTGCCCCACACGATCCAGCCGGTCCGTGGTGACGCCGGGTTCTATGTGCTTGCCGACCTCCACAATGGCCTGGGCGGCAATCCGTGAAGCGATCCGGATCTTCTCGATCGTTTCCGCCGGCTTGATCTCCGATCCGGTGAACTTCGCCGGTCCCGGCTTGCCGACGTATTCGGGACGCGGGATGGACGACGGTACGGGAAGCTGGGGACTCACAGTTCCCGGGACCAGGGTGCCGATGGGTGCAGTCGAGGCTAGAGAAGGCATAGATTGATCATATAAGGCCGGGCCAACGGCCAAGAAATACGGGCATTAACGGCCGCGGAGCAGGCGCAAAGAATTGCGGCCCGAACAGCATGAAGCGCAACACGTGAGGAGCACCAATGCCGGAGTACTGGTACAACGTCAACACCCATGAGGTCGAAGAAGACGCCATGTCGGACTGGAGCCAGCTCATCGGGCCCTACAAGACCCGGGAAGAAGCCGAACACGCCCTTGAGAAGGTCAAGGCACGCAACGAGACCTGGGAAAAGGGCGACGACGACTAGCCTGTTGCCGCCCGCGGCGGCGGCCGGTGCACCGTGCCGGCCACGACGACGACCTGTGGAAGGCGACGACCTCTAAGACGGTCTTTAAAAGGAGTGCTCCGGGCCGGGGAAGACGCCGGACCGGACGTCGTCGCCGTAGGCTTTCGCGGCGTCACTGAGGGTGGTGCGCAGATCCGCGTACTGCTTGACGAACTTCGCCATCCGGCCGCCGCGGAGTCCGGCCATGTCCTGCCACACCAGCACCTGCCCGGTGGTCGCGTTGCCGGCCCCGATCCCGATCGTGGGGACGTCGACGGCGGCGTCCACGGCGGCCGCTGTGGCTGCCGGGACCATTTCCATGAGCACGCAGAACGCGCCGGCGTCGGCCAGCGCCACGGCGTCCTCGATCAGCCGCCGGGCGTCGTCGCCCCGGCCCTGGACGCGGTACCCGCCGAGGGCATGTTCGCTTTGCGGCGTGAAGCCGATGTGCGCCATGACCGGGATTCCGGCCTGGACCATCGCCCGGACGGTCTCGGCGTAGAACTTGCCGCCCTCGATCTTGACGGCGTGCGCGAGTCCCTCCTTGAGGAACCGCACACCGGTCGCCACGGCCTGCTGGGCGGAGACCTCGTAACTGCCGAACGGAAGGTCGGCCACCACGAGGGCACGCCGCGCCGAGCGCGCGACGGCGCGGCACAGCGGAATCAGTTCGTCCACCGTTACGGGAAGGCTGGTCTCGTTGCCAAAGACGTTGTTGGAGGCCGAGTCGCCCACGAGGAGCACTTCGATGCCCGCCTGGTCGAAGATCTCCGCGGCGTACTGGTCGTAGGCGGTCAGCATGGCAAAGCGCCCGCCGTTCAGCTTGGCCTCGCGCAGGTGGTGGGTGCGGATCCTGGCCACACGCTTCCTGGGTGCCTCCGCCGGATCCGCGGTGGTGTCCGCAGCAGTTGCCGCCGGGCCGTTGCCGTAGGGGGCCGCCATTTCTGCGGGCGTGCTGGAATCGGAGCTGTTGCTAGTGGCCATGGCACCACCGTAGTGCGATACCGCGCGTACTAGCTACCGGGGTTCCGGGCCGTGGCCGGTGAATCATGTCACACGGGCGGTCATGGGGGCTCCGGGTGGGCAGCGGCACCCGATTTCAGGGCCCTTGTGTTAACGCTGTGTTACGCGCGACGGCTGCTCCAGCAATCGGTGGCAATGCTTAGTAAAGTGAAACGTGAGCAGCTGCGGGATCCATGCATGTAGGGCCTGGGGCACGGACGAAAGAACCAGAAAGAGGCCACTATGGACCGCCAGCAAGAGTTTGTCCTGCGGACGATCGAAGAGCGAGACGTGCGGTTCGTGCGCCTGTGGTTCACCGACGTCGTGGGATCGCTCAAGTCCGTGGCGCTTGCCCCGGCCGAGGTTGAAGGCGCTTTTGAAGAAGGCCTGGGCTTTGACGGCTCGTCCATTGAGGGGCTCGCCCGCGTCTTCGAATCCGACATGCTGGCCCAGCCGGACCCCGCCACCTTCCAGATCCTGCCGTGGCGCGGCGAGACGGAGGCGACCTCGCGGATGTTCTGCGACATCCTGACCCCAGACGGCGAACCCTCCGCCGCGGACCCCCGCAACGTGCTCAAGCGCAACCTGGCCAAGGCCGCGGACATGGGCTTCACCTGCTACACCCACCCGGAGATCGAGTTCTACTTGCTCAAGTCCCAGGAACCCGGTCCGGACGGTTCGCCCGTGCCGGTGGACGAGGGCGGCTACTTCGACCACGTGCCGGGCGGCGTCGCGCAGGACTTCCGCCGTACCGCGGTGACCATGCTCGAATCGGTGGGCATCTCGGTGGAGTTCAGCCACCACGAGGCCGGTCCGGGCCAGAACGAGATCGACCTGCGGTACGCGGACGCCCTGCAGACCGCGGACAACATCATGACCTTCCGCACGGTCATCAAGGAAGTCGCGCTGCAGCAGGGCACGTACGCGACGTTCATGCCTAAGCCGTTCACGGCGCACCCGGGATCCGGCATGCACACACACTTTTCCTTGTTTGAAGGCGACACCAACGCGTTCTTCGAAGCCGGCGCCGAGTTCCAGCTCTCCCAGACGGCCCGCCAGTTCATTGCCGGCATCCTCAAGCACGCCCCCGAATTCACGGCGGTCACCAACCAGTTCGTGAACTCGTACAAGCGGCTCTGGGGCGGGGGCGAGGCGCCGAGCTACCTTAGCTGGGGCCACAACAACCGCTCGGCCCTCGTCCGCGTTCCGCTGTACAAGCCCGGCAAGGGCCAGTCCGCCCGGATCGAATACCGTGGCATCGACTCCGCGGCCAACCCCTACCTCGCCTACGCCGTGCTGCTGGGCGCCGGCCTCAAGGGGATCGAGGAGGGTTACCAGCTTCCGGCCGCGGCGGAGGACGATATCTGGTCGCTGAGCTCGGCCGAGCGCCGCGCCATGGGCCACGATCCCCTCCCCGCCAGCCTCCACGACGCCATCCGGAGCATGGAAGACTCCGAGCTCATGCCGCAGATCCTCGGCGAGCAGGTGTTCGAGCACTTCCTGCGCAACAAGCGTGCCGAATGGCAGGACTACCGCCTCCAGGTCACGCCCTACGAGCTGCAGCGCAACCTCGGCATCCTTTAGGCGGCCCCGGTGAGCCTGGCACGACGCCTCATTGCTGCCGGTTTCAGCGACCTGGACAAGGGGGAGCGGTTCCTCGCGGCGCCGGAGCTTGAGGGCCTCGACCGGGACGCGCTGTTCGCCGGGCTCCAGCTGGCGGCGAACCCGGACACGGCCCTGCAGTCCCTGGTCCGGCTGATCGAAAAACATCCGGACCTCCGGAAGCTGGCGGTGGCGGAGCTGGAGACCAGCGAGCCGCTGTACCGGGTGCTCGGTGCCTCCGAGGCGCTGGGCGAATTCCTCATCCGGCATCCCGAACATCTGGACGCCTTCGAGGTCACCGCCAGCCCGGAGCCCGGGGCCGCCGATCCCGTGGCGCTGCGGGCCCGTCTGTTGCAGTCCGTGCGCGCCGATCCGAAGTCCGCCCGGCCCGTCGCGGCGCTGACCGGCCAGGAAGCCTACGCGGCGCTCCGGACCGCCTACCGGCGCGGACTCGTGGAGCTCGCCATCAAGGACCTCTGCGCCGCCGATCCGCTGGATTTCATGCCTGCCGCCGGAGCGGAACTGGCCGACCTGGCAGGGGCTGCGGTCGAGGCGGCCCTGTCCGTGTCCCGGGCCGAGGCGGCGGAAAAGTTCGACGCCGCGGAGGTGGCCGACGTCGGGCTGGCGGTGATCGGGATGGGCAAGTGCGGTGCCCGGGAACTGAACTACATTTCCGACGTCGACGTCATCTACGTGATCGAGTCCGGGGCGCTGGAAGATTCCCACGCGAACACGATCGGCACGGCCCTCGCCTCCGGCATCTCCCGGGCGATCATGTCCACGAGCCGCGAACCCGGCCTGTGGGAAGTGGACGCCAACCTGCGCCCCGAGGGCAAATCCGGACCGCTGGTCCGGACCCTGGCCTCGCACGAAAGCTACTACGCCCGCTGGGCCGAGAGCTGGGAGTTCCAGGCCCTGCTCAAGGCCCGGACCATAGCCGGTGATTCCGGGCTGGGTGCCCGCTACGAAGCCGCCGTCGCGCCCCTGATCTGGTCTTCGGCAGGCCGCGAGGGGTTCGTCGAATCCGTCCGCGCCATGCGCCGCCGGGTGACCGAGCACATCCCCGCCGAGGAAGAGCAACGCCAGATCAAGCTGGGGCGGGGAGGGCTGCGCGACGTCGAATTCACCGTCCAGCTGCTGCAGCTCGTCCACGGCAAGGCCGATGAATCGCTGCGCTGCCGGGACACCACCTCGGCCATCGCGGCGCTCTCCGCCGGCGGCTACATCAGCCGCTCCGACGCGGCGGAATTCGACCGCAACTACCGCTATCTGCGGCTGCTCGAACACCGGATCCAGCTCTTCCAGTTGCGCCGCACGCACCTCATGCCGGTGAACGAAGCCTCGCTCCGCGCCCTCGCGAAGGCCGTGCTGGGTCCTTTCTCGAGCGAGCGGCCCAAGCCCGACGCCCTGGTCGCCGCCTGGCGAACGACCAAGCGCTCGGTCCGCGAGCTGCACGAACGCATTTTCTACCGTCCCCTGCTCAACACGGTCGCGACCCTGAGCAGCGAGGAGGCCCGGCTGACCCCCGAGGCCGCCCAGGGGCGCCTCGCGGCGCTGGGCTACCTCGATCCGCAAGGTGCCATGCGGCACATCGAGGCGCTCACCGCAGGCGTCAGCCGGCGCGCGGCACTTCAGCGGCAACTCCTGCCGATTCTGCTGGGCTGGCTCGCGGAAGGCGTGGACCCCGACGCCGGGCTGCTGGCCTTCCGCCGGGTCAGCGAGGGCCTCGGCACCACGCACTGGTACCTGGGCATGCTGCGGGACTCGACGGCGGCCGCGGAGCGCCTGTGCCACGTGCTGGCCAACTCCCGGCTGATCTCTGACCTCCTGGAGGTCTCACCCGAGTCCGTGGCGTGGCTGGGCTCGGACAAGGACCTGGCGCCGCTGAGCTACGAGGCGCAATGGCTGGAGATCACCTCGAAGATGTCCCGGCACCCGGATCCTGAGAGCGCGATGCGCCTCATCCGCCTGATCCGGCGCCGGGAGATCCTCCGGATAGCCATCGCGGACAGTGCCGGACTGATCGACCAGGACCAGGTGAGCGCCGCGCTGGCCGACGCGGACCGCGCTGCCGTCCTGGGGGCGCTCCGGGTTGCCGAGACCATGGTTGCTGCCGAGGGACCCCTCAAGACACGCGTGCTGGTCGTGGCCATGGGCCGCCAGGGCGGGCGCGAGATCGGTTACGGTTCGGACGCCGACGTCATGTACGTCCATCGCGGTCTGCCCGGGGTGCCCGAGGAGGAAGCCCAGAACCAGGCCGCACAAATCGTCGGGCGGGTCTCGAGCCTGCTGACCCAGCCGCTCAAGCCGGCCATCCTGGCCGAGCGCGTCCTTGTGGTGGACGCCGACCTGCGTCCCGAGGGCAAGAGCGGACCAATGGTCCGGTCCTTGGACTCGTACGCCGAATACTACCGCCGCTGGTCCCTGGTGTGGGAGGCGCAGGCCTTGCTGCGGGCCCGTCCCATGGCAGGCGATGACGATCTGGCCGCCGAATTCGTCGCACTGATCGATCCGATCCGTTATCCGGACTCGCTCTCGGACCAGGACGTGCGGGAAGTCCGGCGGGTGAAGGCACGGGTCGAGGCGGAGCGGCTGCCGCGAGGCGCCGATCCGGCCCGTCACCTGAAGCTTGGCCGGGGAGGACTCAGCGACGTCGAATGGCTCGCCCAGCTGCTCCAGCTCGAGCATGCCGGCAAGCACCCGGAGCTGCGCAGCACCTCCACTGTGGAGGCGCTGGAGGCCGCTGCGGCGCTGGACTTGATCGAAGCCGGGGACGCCGTCATCCTGCTGCGGGCCTGGCGGCTGGCCAGCCGGATCCGCTCCGCCAACGTGATCTGGACGGGCCGGCCCTCGGACCTGTTGCCGTCCTCCCGACGGGACCTTGAGGCCGTGGCGCGCTGGTGCGGCTACGGGCACGGCAATGCCACGGCGCTGGAGGAGGATTACCTGCGGCTCAGCCGGCGGGCCCGCGCGGTGTTCGAGCGGGTCTTCTACGGCCAGTAGCGTCGGTACGGGCATTTTCCTCCGGCCGGGACTCCGGAGGGGACGCCGGCGGGGAGGGCACAAGGCGGGCGCACCTGCTGACACGCCACGCGCCCGGTGCTACCTTGGGCGCATGGCCAGGCAACTGTTTGTGAACCTCCCCGTCAGGAACCTCGACAAATCCGTTGAATTCTTTGCAGCTCTCGGCTTCACGTTCAACCCGGACTACACCGATGAGAATGCCACGTGCCTGATCGTCAACGATGGCGCCTGCGTGATGCTGCTCGTGGAAGCGTATTTCAAGACATTTACCTCCAAAGACCTCGCGGACGCCACCGGCGCCACGGAGGCCATCATGACCTGCTCGGTGGACAGCCGCGAGGCGGTCGACGAGATGGTCCGCCAGGCCCTGACCGCCGGGGGTGCGCCCTCCCAGGAGGCCCAGGACTACGGTTTCATGTACACCCACAGCTTCCAGGATCCCGACGGGCACCTCTGGGAGGTCATGTGGATGGATCCCGCAGGGCCCCCGAAAGACGCCGCGCTGTAGGAGCCGGCCTGACCACGACGACGGCGGAGCCCACCCGGGCTTTCCGACGCTCCGGAGTGCCGGCCTGCGCGGAGCACCGGGGCTGGTGACCTTGGGTAGGCTCGTTGCATGCCTGACAACGTGTGGCTTCTGGCCCTGAAGAATCTCGGCGCCGACGCCCGGGCCATCAAACTGGGCGAGATCGCCGAGCTCGACGTGGGGGAGGAACAGCGGACATTCGTCGGGGATCCGCTGCGCATGGTCCTCGTGGCACTGGAAGAGAAGTCCCGGTATCCGTTCGTGGTCGACTCCAACGGGGCCGCCGTCGGTGTGCTGACCCTGCAGAGGGGTGCTGCCACCCTGGCGGGCTGGCCGGACGACGACTCCGTGTGGTTGCTCCGCGGCTTCCTGATCGACAAACGCCAACAGGGGAAAGGGCTGGGCACGCTCGCCGTCGCGGCCGCCGTGCGGGAGGCAGCGAAACTGACGGCGGGACTGGGCTCGGGACAGGCCGGCGTCGTGCTCTCCGTCAACGAAATTAATCCGGCCGGGCTGGCCGCGTACCGCAAGGCGGGATTCGAGGACCGCGGCCAATACCTGGCCGGTGACGCCGGGCCGCAGCGGACCATGTTTTCGGCGTTCTGAGCCGGGCGTACGGGACACCTGCCGGCTGACAGGCGAGGCCCCGGCTGCCGGGGACGGCGGCTCGGGCGGCAGTGCTCAACGGTGACACCGGCAGGTGCAGCAGGCCAAAGGTTCCAGAAACTCGTAGTCAGGCTCCAGATCCTGGAACAGGGAACGGCCAGGGTCCGCCAGCAGCTGATCCAGCATCGCGCCGACCGCATCCACATCTATCTTCACCACGCGGATGACAGTACTCTCGGGGTACGACAAATGATGGGGGTATATTCGTGGGTTTTGTGTTCAGGAAACGGATCAGGCTCGGCAAGGGATCCGCGCTCAATTTTTCCAGGTCCGGGGCGAGCCTTTCCGGGCGGTCGGGGCCGGTCACGCTGAACAGCCGGGGCCGTGGAAGCATCCGGATCTTTCCAGGCCTGTCGTTCAGGTTCGGCAAGCGGCGTTAGCCACGTTCGCGGCCGCCGCTGCAACCACGAACCCGCCAGCCGTCGCGGCTGGCGGGTTCCTTTCGCGGTGCCGGCGTTATGAACCCGTTAAGACTTTCCCAGGGACACCGGGTGCGGGCCCTTGCCGGGGGTAGCTTTGTAGTGTGTCGTCCCTGCAAAGTCCCCCAATGATGCAGGGGCGGCACCTTTCGCCTCGCGCCCCGTGTCGCTGCACTCCGGGGCCGGCCGATTCAAACCTGGACTAGACCGGTTTTCCGGATCGGGGTTGAAGTGGGCTTTTGCCTCCGGCCCCTTCTGCGATTCGCTCTGGCGCTGTAGGCTGATCGCACGCCAAAACAAGGGGATGTATGGAAGCCGGACGTCATAGTCGCACACGCGAACCCGGCGGCAGCAGGGGCATCATCGAGCCGGCCGGCACCCTGGCGCGGACACGTCCCGGGGCGGGCGCCTGACGATGCGGCCAGTCCTCGTTTGTTCTGCGTGCGGATCAGCCGTTGCTTTTGCCCGGCTCAATTATGGCGGGCCAAACACCAATGGGCCGCAGTCCGAAACCCCCTCGCACTGCAGCAATCTCAATTGCCGCAACAGCGCCAAGCTCGCGATGCGCGCCCGCGAATGGTATCGCCGCGCCTCACCGGAGGGGGAGCGCCCCGCCCGGTAAACGCCTCGAGGGCGCGAGCATTCCGGCACCGCGCGGCGCGCCGTACGCGATGCCGCGGCTGCAGCGGGGGCCTGCCGCTCTAGGCGATCAGTGTGTGCAGATCGACTCCGAAGATGGCCACGAGCGGCCAGAGCACGATCGCGACCAGGCCTTCGAGGATGTTACCGGGAATGTTCCATGCCACGAGGTAGCCGTGGGTGGCGGCCACGATCAGGCCGATGGCCAGGTACACGAACCCGATCAGGCCAATTCCCTGTCTGCCCGTTTGACGTCTGCCAAATCCGCGTATCATCGCTCATCTCCCGCCGCGGGGTGTGAACAAAATTATAGTAGTGTCCGACGCGATCGGGGAGGCCGGGAAACCGTCCGCGGGTTGTTCCCGGGCCGGCATGCGCGTCGTGAATCCCGGCATGCGGACGGACGATTGCCGCCGGCACACGCACCGTGTGCCGGCAGAAGAAAAGGGAGGCGGCCACCGGCACGACGCCGGCGGCAACCTCCCTTTGTTGATCCTCGGAATCCACGTTCTGCGGACTCCTCGCGGATTAAAGCCTGTTTAGCCCTATGATCTGGCTAGACCCCGTAGTAGAGCTCGAACTCGAACGGGTTCGGGCGCAGTGAGAGCGGACGGATCTCGTTCTCGTACTTGTACTCGATCCAGGTGTCGATCAGGTCCTGGGTGAAGACCCCGCCGGCCTGCAGGAACTCGTTGTCCTCAGCCAGGGCGTCCAGGGCCTCTTCGAGCGTGCCCGGAGCCTTGGGGATGTCCTTGGCTTCCTCAGCGGGGAGCTCGTAGAGGTCCTTGTCGATGGGAGCCGGCGGTTCGATGCGGTTGCGGATGCCGTCAATGCCGGCCATCAGCTGCGCAGCGAATGCCAGGTACGGGTTCGAGGAGGGGTCCGGAGCGCGGAACTCGATGCGCTTGGCCTTCGGGTTGGAACCCGTGATCGGGATACGGATACCGGCGGAGCGGTTGCCCTGCGAGTACACCATGTTGACCGGGGCCTCGAAGCCCTTGACCAGGCGGCGGTAGGAGTTGACCGTCGGGTTGGTGAAGGCCAGCACGGCCGAGGAGTGCTTCAGCAGGCCGCCAATGTACCAGCGTGCCATGTCGGACAGGCCGGCGTAGCCCTTCTCGTCGTAGAACAGCGGCTCGCCACCGTTCCACAGCGACTGGTGGCAGTGCATGCCCGAGCCGTTGTCGCCGAAGACCGGCTTCGGCATGAACGTGACCGACTTGCCCCAGGCGTCGGCGGTGTTCTTGATGACGTACTTGAACTTCTGAAGGTCATCAGCCGCGTGGGTCAGCGTGGTGAATTTGTAGTTGATCTCGGCCTGGCCGGCGGAACCGACTTCGTGGTGGCTTCGCTCGACTTCAAGGCCGGCTTCGTCCAAGGCGACACACATGGCGTCGCGCAGGTCGGCCTGCTTGTCGGTCGGGGAAACAGGGAAGTAGCCGCCCTTGACGGGGGTCTTGTAACCGAGGTTTCCGCCTTCTTCTTCACGGCCGGTGTTCCAGTGGGCTTCTTCGGAGTCGATCTTGTAGAAGCTGCCCTGCGGGGACGACTGGTACTGGACGTTGTCGAAGACGAAGAACTCGGCCTCCGGCGCGAAGAATGCGGTGTCGGCAATGCCGGTGGATGCGAGGTAGGCCTCAGCCTTCTCTGCCACGCCGCGGGGGTCGCGGTGGTACGGGTCACCGGTGCGGGGGTTCACGATGGAGAAGTTCAGCGCGAGCGTCTTCTCCATGCGGAACGTGTCGAGGAACGCCGTCGTCACGTCCGGGATGAGCTGCATGTCAGACTCGGCGATGCCCTGGAAGCCACGGATCGAAGATCCGTCGAACAGCTGGCCGTTGACGAAGAAGTCCGCGTCGACGCTTTTGGCGGGCACGTTGAAGTGCTGCTGAACGCCAGGGAGGTCGGTGAAGCGGATATCGACGAATTTAATGTCTTCGTCTTTGATGAACTTGAGGACTTCGTCCGCAGTCTTGAACATCTATGCTCCTTACGCATATGAGAATAACTGGCCGTCAGGCACTATGGTCCAGCGCAGTCCGACAGCGGGAAAGCAAAAAGCATCCCCGCTCCTTAGCCGCTAGCAACTGTTACCACCCTAAGGACACGGGATTTCCCCATGGTGTCCGCATTGTTTCGGGCACGTTACAGAATGCCCTAGGAGGTAAACCGTAGTCCGTGTCCATGGCGCGACCTATTCGGTTCCACAGTGTGAGCCCGGAAAGTCCACAGTGTGACCACGCCTGAACCGCTAGTCTTGGTGGGTGGTTGATCGTAAAGACATAGGCTCATGGCTCAGCGGACCGGACACGTCCGGCATCTCCAAGTACCCGGGGGAGCGGCTGGGACTTCCCGAATCGGGGCCCGGCTCTATCGCCCGCGCAGGACGCCGGATCCTCGCGATCTGCATCGACTGGGGCATTGCGCTGCTGATCAGCAACTTCGCGTTCGCCGGTAACCCCTGGGCCACCCTCGCCGTGTTCGCGATCGAACAGGCGCTGCTGATCGGCACGCTCGGGTACAGCATCGGGCACCGGGTCGTGGGCATCCATGTGGTGCGGCTGGGCGGCGGACCCGCCGGGCCGCTGGCGGCCCTGGTCCGCAGCCTGCTGCTGTGCCTTGTGATCCCCGCCGTCGTCTTCGACCCGGACCACCGCGGCCTCCACGACAAGGCAGTCAATACGCTCCTCGTCCGCCTGTAGCGGCGAACGTAACGTTAGAGGCCACGCCGGACGCGGCAAACGTGAGTGACGCCCGCGGACGCCCAGCCGTTCGTCCGGAACAGCCGGGCACATCATACGAAAACGCCCCGGTTCCCGGCCTGGTATGGCCGTGAACCGGGGCGTTCCTCTCAAGCGTTGTGGGCCTAGCGTCCGCGGCTCGGACGGGCCTTGTAGGGATCGATGCCCTTGGGGATGGGCAGGCGGCCGCCGAGCGATGAAATGCGCTTGGACACGGCGCTGACCTCGATCTTGGTCAGTTCGTTGTTCAGCTTGTTCATCTTCCTGGCGATCTGGCTAATGGGCACCTGGCCCTCGCCGCGGCCGCTCTCAATCACATGGATGGTGACGTTGGGCAGGATGCGGGCCAGGCGCTTGCGCTCGGCGTCGACGAGCGGCTTGACCCGGTGGCTGGGACCTTCGCTGACGAGCACGACGCCGGGACGGCCAACAGCGCGGAAGACGGCGTCCTGGGTCCGGGGATTCACGGCGACGGGCTGGTCCTCGGTGATCCAGCCGCGCTTGAGCGTGCCGAGCGCAGCTCCGGATGCGCCGGGCTGGTTTTCGATCTGTGCGAAGGCGGCGCGCTCTGCCCGGCGTGACAGGATCAGGGTTGCGGCGAGAGTGCCCAGTGCAATGCCGATGATCAGTCCGGTGATCCAGTTGTCCAGCAGGAAGCCAACCAGGAGGCTGACGGCCACGACGCCCAGGAATGCCAGCAGCATGAGCCACTGGACCATGGGATCGTGGCGGCGGGTCATCTGGAAGACCTCGCCGATTTGCTTCAGCCGGCTCGGCTTCTTGGCCTTTGCTTCCTTGGGCTTGCGGGAAAAAAGGCCACGCTTCGAAGCATCAGAAGCCGGGCTGGACGTGCTGGAATCAGAGGAATTCGCCATAGTGCCTTAATTCTACGTGATTCACGGCCAAGGGCCGGACGGCGGAAATGTCCGGCGTCCGGCCCTTGGCCGCAAATTTTTACAAAATGATTCAGGAGTGTGCGGCGAGCAGCGAACTGGCTTCCTGCCGGGTGCTGCCCGAGGATTCGATGTGCGCGAGCTCGGCCGGGATTTCCCAGCCCTTCTTGCGCATTGCCGTGGCCCAGAGCCGGCCGGCGCGGTAGGAGGAACGCACCAGCGGACCGCTCATCACGCCGAGGAAACCGATCTCGTCGGCCTCCTGCTGCAGGTCCACGAACTCCTGCGGCTTGACCCAGCGGTCCACCGGCAGGTGCCGTTCGGACGGGCGCAGGTACTGGGTGATGGTGATCAGGTCGCAGCCGGCGTCGTGCAGGTCGCGCAGCGCCTCGGAGATCTCCTCGCGGGTCTCGCCCATGCCCAGGATCAGGTTGGACTTAGTCACCATGCCCAACTTGCGTCCCTGCGTAATGACATCCAGCGAACGGTCGTAGCGGAACGCGGGGCGGATGCGCTTGAAGATCCGCGGGACGGTCTCCACGTTATGGGCGAACACCTCGGGCTTGGAGTCGCAGATGGCCTCGATGTGCTCGGGCTTGCCGGAGAAGTCGGGGATCAGGAGCTCAACGCCGGTGCCCGGATTCAGCTCGTGGATCTTGCGGACCGTCTCGGCGTAGAGCCACACACCCTCGTCGGCGAGGTCGTCGCGGGCCACGCCCGTGACGGTGGCGTAGCGCAGCTGCATGGCCTGGACGGAGCGGGCCACCTTGGTGGGCTCGAACATGTCCACCGGGGAGGGCTTGCCGGTGTCGATCTGGCAGAAGTCGCAGCGCCGGGTGCATTCGGAGCCGCCGATCAGGAAGGTCGCTTCCTTGTCTTCCCAGCATTCGAAAATGTTGGGGCAGCCGGCCTCCTCACATACGGTGTGGAGGCCTTCCTTCTTCACGAGGTTCTTGAGCTGGACGAACTCGGGGCCCATCTGGACCTTGGCTTTGATCCATTCCGGCTTACGTTCCACCGGGGTGGCCGCATTGCGCTGTTCAATGCGCAGCATTTTCCGGCCTTCTGGTGCCAGTGTCACAGTAGAGCTCCTTCGTGGGTCGCAACTAGGGCTTCTTCATTGTTGCGCAGTTCTTCGGTGATCCGCGACACGAGGTCGGCCGGGGTGACGTCCCGGCCGGTCTCCTGGGCGATGGTGGTGACTCCGGCGTCGGTGATGCCGCAGGCGATGATCTGGCCGTACGGGGCGAGGTCGTTGTTGCAGTTGATTGCGAAGCCGTGCATGGTGACGCCCTCATGGACGCGAATGCCGATGGCGGCAATCTTCCGGGCGGGGCCCCTGCTGTCCTCGTCGATCCACACCCCGGCCCGGCCCTTGATGCGCACGGCGTCGATGCCGTAGTCGGCCAGGACGGCGATGATGACCGCTTCGAGGCGTTCCACGTAGTCGCGGATGCCGGCCGGGTTCTTCAGTTTGATGATGGGGTAGCCCACCAGCTGCCCGGGACCGTGCCACGTGAGCTTGCCGCCGCGGTCCACCGCGACCACGGGAGTTCCGTCGAAGGGACGTTCGTGGTCTTCGGTACGTTTGCCGGCAGTATAGACGGCGGAATGTTCGAGCAGCAGCACGCTGCTGGGCGCCGCGCCGGCAACGACTTTTCCGTGGAGTTCGCGCTGGATATCCCAGCCGTGCGTGTAGTCGATGAAGTCCGGGGCGAGACCCAGCTGGGAGAACTCAAGAGTCATGGCATCAAGCTTAGTCCCCGCCGTGGGCCGTGCCCGATTGTGTGCTTAAGCTCTCAGGATGCCCGGTCCCCGCCTGCGTGGGAGATCTGTGGATAACTTCTGCAGGATCCGGCGGGATCGGCTATTCCTTAGGGTATGGAAGTAGGTAGGGAAGATTCCGGTCGGGCAGGCCACCCCGCCCCCGTCGTTCCGGGCTACGACGTCGGCCGCTTGCTGGGCCGCGGGGGCACCGCAGTGGTGTGGCTCGTCACCGAGCAGTCGACGGGCCGCGAATTCGCCCTGAAGTGTTTCCAGCACGGGGACGGCGGAGCCGCAGGGCCTCCGGAAGCGGAAGCGGGACTGCGGCGTGAAGTCCAGGTCCTGTCCGCCCTGGACCACGACCACCTTGTGAGGGTCCACAGAGTGGTGCGCGTGCAGGGGGTAGGTGCCGGGCCCGGGCTCCTGCTCGACTACGCTGCCGGGGGATCCGTCACGGACCTCGTGGCCGGCCACGGCAGGCTGGGTCCGGGGGAGACGGTGACAGTCCTGACCCCCATCGCCCGGGCCCTGGCGTACCTGCACGCGCACGGGTTCACCCACGGCGATGTCTCGCCCGGAAATGTGCTGTTGACGGCCCAGGGCAAGCCGCTCCTGTCGGATCTGGGAGTCGCGCGGATGGTGGCCGACCCCGCGGAGGCATCGGCTGCCGGGACGGACGGCTTCCGCGATCCTGCTCCCGTGGACGCCGTCCGGGCGGGAATGCAGCCGGAGAGCGATGTCTACTCCCTGGCGGCGGTCGGCTGGTACTGCCTCACCGGCCGCGTCCCGGGCCCCGGCGCCGAGCGCCCGCCGCTGCCCCTTCTGGTGCCCGGCGTTCCGGCGGCGCTGGCGGCAGCGCTGGAGGCAGGACTCAACGAGGACCGCCGGCTGCGGCCCCCGGCGGCCGAGCTGGCGGCCGCGGTCTACCGCAGCGCCGAGCCGGTTCCGGTGGACCTCTCCGTTTCCGTCCACCCCACGGTCATTCCGCAACTGCTGACCCGACGCTCGTTGCCCCGGAACGCCAAGGAACTCAGGGCCGGCCGGCTCCGGAGCGGGCTGAGCGGGATCAGGCGACGCCGCCGCGCAGGACGCCGCCGCCGGCCCATGGGGATGCCCGCCGGGCTGGCGCTTGTCCTGGCGGCCGGTGGCGTGCTCACCGCGGCATGGATGCTTGGCGGCGTGCGCACCCCGGTGTCCTTTCCTGCCTTCGGCCAGACCTCCGTGGCGGACGGCGCCGGGGCCGTGCCGGCGGCTCCGCCGTCGGGCGAGGCCCCGGCCCAGAAGGCCCCGGCCCAGAAGGCACCGGCCCAGAAGGCACCGGCCCAGAAGGCCCCGGAACAGAAGGCCCCAGGACAAGGGGCTCCGGAACAGGAAGCGGCAGGACAAGGGGCTCCGGAACGGGAAGCGGCGGCCGTCCATCCCGACCTCCGTGCCCTGTTGGATTCAAAGGACCCCGAGGACGCCGTCCGCGGCCTGGCGCGGCTCCGGGCGCTGGCGCTCAGCTCAGGGGATCTCGGGCTGCTCCAGGAGGTCAACGTCCCGTCCTCGGCCGCCGCCCAGGCCGACGGCGCGATCAGCTCCCGGCTGTCGGAGTCCGGGCACGTCCTGGCAGACTTCACGACCGCGCTGACGCAGGTGAAGGCCTCCCCGGAGGGCAGCCCGACGCGGGCCGTCGTGGCGATCACTGCCGTGCCCTCCGCGTACCAGGAGCGGGACGCGGCCGGGACGGTCGTCGCCGAAGCCGCAGCCGGAAGCGAAGTCCGGCTACAGCTGGTGCTGGTCCCCGTTGACGGGCGGTGGCGGATCCAGGACATCCTCCCCGGGGATCCCGCTGCTGGTTAGCCCGGAAGGCCGGCCCCGGGAAAGTCAGCCCCGGGAAAGTCAGCCCTCGGGCGGCCTCCCCGGGCCGGCGGCCAGGAATCCGCGGTCAGGAGTCCGCGTCCCGCTGGGCCACCCACACGGCGGCCTGCGCAAGGGACGGGTGCAGCCACTGAAAGCCGGCGTCGCTAAGCGCTGCCGGCTCCAGGCGCTGGCTCGCAAGCAGCAGTTCCTCGGCGAGCTGTCCCATCACGAGGCGGAGCACAGGTGCCGGCACGCGCAGCAGCGCGGGCCTGTGCAAGGCCCCGGCCAGCTGGGCGATAAGCGAGTTCACATCGGCGCTTTCGGGGGCACAGACGTTCACCGGTCCGGAGACGGGGGCCGTGAGCAGGAACGAGAAGGCGCCGGCGACGTCCGGGAGCGTGATCCACGGCCAGTACTGCCGCCCGTTGCCGAGCGGGCCGCCCACCCCGAGGCGCAACAGCGGCATCAGCCGGCCGAGGGCTCCGCCGGAACGGCTCAGGACGACGCCCGTGCGGGGTGTCACAACGCGGACTCCGGCCGGCGCCTCATGTGCCGCGGCCTCCCAGTCGACGCAGATCCGGGCCAGGGTGCCGGCACCGGCAGGCGCATTTTCGCGAAGGACCACTGGGCCCGCATTACCGTAGTAGCCGGAGGCGGACTGGCTGAGGAACACGGCCGGCGGGGTGTCCATGCGGCCCATGGCGGCCGCCAGGGTCCGCGTCGGCCCCAGCCGCGAGGCACGCAGTTCAGTAATCCGCGCACGTGTCCAGGGCCGGCCGCCGATCCCGGCGCCGGAGAGATTGATGACCGCGTCCGCTCCCTGGAGGGCGGAGTCATCGATCCGGCCCTCGGCAGGGTCCCACCGGAACTCGGCAGGGGAGGCAGGGGCCCGCCTGACCAGCGTGGCGACGTCGTGGCCTCCACTGCGCAGGGTGCGGGAAACGGCGGTTCCGATCAGCCCGGAGGCGCCGGCAACAAGGATTCGCATGATCCATCTCACCATGCCCGGCACGGCGGGGAAACCTCCCGGGGGGAGGGGCCGTCTTGACTATGATCGAACGATGACCTCTTCGAGCTACTTCCGTTTCCCGCATGTGCACGGCGATCTGGTCACCTTCGTGGCCGAGGACGACGTCTGGATCGCGCCTCTCGACGGAGGACGTGCCTGGCGCGTCTCCTCACTGCAGCTGCCTGCCCGCAACCCCCGCTTCACCCCGGACGGGAAGCGCCTCGTGTGGACCGTGGTGCAGGGGACCGCGCCGGAAGTCGTCACGGCGGACGTCGACGGCGGCGGGTACCGCCAGCTGAGCTACTTCGGGCATAGCTCCACCCGGGTCAAGGGCTTCACCCCCGACGGCGACGTCGTGGTCACCAGCGCGTTCCGGCAGGCCGACAGCCGCCACACCCACGCCTACAGCCTGCCCGTCACCGGAGGCTGGGCGCAGGAACTTCCGTTCGGCCCCGTCGAGTCCGTGGCGTTCGGTCCCGTCGTCGGCGATGAACGCCCCGTCGTCCTGGCCAGCGTGCTCTCGCGCGAGCCGGCCTGGTGGAAGCGCTACCGCGGCGGCGCCGCCGGCAAGTTGTGGATCGACGGCGACGGCAACGGCGAATTCGAGCGTCTCGCCGCCGGGCTCGACGGCAACCTCACCGACCCCATGTGGGTTAACGGCCGGATCGCGTTCCTCTCCGACCACGAGGGCTACGGGAACCTCTACTCCGTCCTCCCGAACGGCTCCGATCTCCGTCGCCACACAGACCACGAGGACTTCTATGTCCGGCATGCCGCCACCGACGGGGATCGCGTGGTCTTTGAGTCGGCCGGCGAGCTTTGGCTCCTGCCGGACCTCGGCTCCGACGCCGTCAAGCTCCGGATTTCGCTGGGCTCCGCCTCGCAGGCGCGCCGCGCTGCCCCGCTGAAGCCGTCGCGGCACCTGGGCGAGGTCATTCCGGACCGTACCGGCGGATCCAGCGTGGTGGAAGCCCACGGCACGCTGCACTGGCTTCGGCACAAGGACGGCCCGTCCCGCGTTCTCGAGGCCACACCAGGAGTCCGGGCACGCCTGCCGCGGCCCTTTGGCGAGGGCCGGATCGCCTACGTCGCCGACCACGACGGCGTCGAAGCGCTGTACCTGAAAGCCATCACGGCCCCGCTGCCTGGCGGGCACGGCTCGGCCGGGCCGTCGCGCCCGGCCCCGAAGTCCGAGGCCGCCGACGCCGGAACGCCCCTGCCGAAGCCGGTGTCCGCCGCAGCCCTGACCGGTTCCGGTACCCCCGCCCCCGTTGTTGCGCCTGTTGCCGGCCCGGCCGCCGCCGGCACCGGGGATGACGCTGCCGACACCGTTGGCCCCGCGGACGCAAACGACGCCCCGGCGCAGGACGGCCAGGCGTCAGGTCAGTTGACCAGGATCGACTTCCCCAAGGCCACCCGTGCCAGCGCCATCGAGGCAAGCCCGGACGGCAACTGGCTTGCCGTCGGCACCGCTTTCGGGGACATCTACCTCGCCGATACGCGGACGGGCACGATGTCGCTGCTGAGCAGCATCGGCGAAGGCAGCATTGAGGGCTTCACCTGGTCCCGGGATTCGGTCTGGCTGGGCTGGTCCGAGCCCGTCACGTCCTTCGGGTCCAGGAGCCGGCTGCGCATCACGACGGTCGACGACGCACAGATGGCCGCGGGGGAGAAGCGCACGATCATCGACGTCACCGACGGCCGGTTCCGCGACGAGTCGCCGGCCTTCACCCCGGATGGCAAGTACCTGGCCTTCCTCTCCAACCGCAGCTTCGACCCGGTCTATGACGGGCACTCGTTCGACCTGTCTTTCCCGAGCCCGATCAAGCCTTACCTCGTGGCCCTCGCTGCCGACACACCGTCGCCGTTCGGCCCGACCGTCGATCTGGCAGTAGACGCCGGGCCCGCCGGGGCTGAGACCGGCAAGGACGACGTGCCCGCTGTGCGGGTCGACGCCGAAGGGCTCGCCCACCGTGTCATCAGCGTTCCCGTTCCCCAGGGGAACTACTCTGCCCTCACAGCGGCAAAGGGGGCACTGCTCTGGCTCGACAGCGAACTCTCCGGAGTCACCGGCGAAGGCCGCGCCAGCCTCGAGGACAAGAACGCAGCGCCCAGCCTCGTCCGCTTCGACCTGGCCCGGCGCAAGGCCGCCACCATCGTGGACGCCCTGGACAGCTACCGGCTCTCCGGCGACGGCGAAAAGGCCATCTTCATCCAGGACAAGCAGATCCGCGTCGCCCCGGCCGCGTCGAAGGCAGACGAAGAGTCCGGCGACCTGGTTAAGGTGGATCTGAGCCGCATCCGCGTTCAGCTCGATCCCCTCAGCGTCTGGGGCCAGGCCTTTGACGAGGCCTGGCGCCTCCAGCGCGATTTCTTCTGGACCGAGGACATGGCCGGCCAGGACTGGGACTCCATCCACGCGCGCTACCGGCCGATCGTGGAGCGGCTCGGCTCGCACGACGACCTGGTGGACCTGCTCTGGGAGCTCCACGGCGAGCTGGGCACCTCCCACGCCTACGTGCGGCCGGCAGCGGTCACGGAGAACGGCAGCAACGGACAGGGCCGCCTCGGCGCGGACCTTGCCTTCACCGGCGGCGGCTGGGAAATCACCCGGATCCTGGCGGGGGAGTCCTCCGACCCGCTGGCCACTTCCCCGTTGACCAGGCCCGGCGCCGATGCCAAAACCGGCGACGTGCTCCTGGCGATCGACGGCGTGGAACTCAGCGAATCCCGGACTCCCGCCATGCAGCTCTTTGGCGCCGCAGGCCGGGCCGTCGAACTCACGCTGAGGAACGGTTCCGGACACGGGGAACTGGCCGGAAAGCAGCGGCGCGTGGCAGTTATCCCCGTCAGGGACGAGGAACGCCTGCGCTACCAGGAATGGGTTGCCGCAAACCGCCGGACCGTCCGGGAAGCCTCGCAGGGCACCTTCGGCTACCTCCACATCCCGGACATGATGGCCAACGGCTGGGCACAGCTGCACCGTGACCTCGACACCGAGACGGCCCTGGACGGGCTGATCGTCGATGTCCGCCGCAACCGCGGAGGCCACACCTCCCAGCTGGTCGCGGAGCTCATCGGCCGCAAGGTGACCGGCTGGAGCATGCCGCGCGGCGAAAAGCCCCGGACCTACCCGCACCACGCGCCGCGCGGGCCCGTCATCATCCTCACCGATGAATTCGCGGGCTCCGACGGCGACATCATCACGCAGGTGTCCAAGCTGCGGGGGATCGGCCCGGTCATCGGAACGCGGACGTGGGGCGGTGTCGTGGGGATCGACAACCGCTTCGCCCTTGCCGACGGCACCGGCGTCACCCAGCCCCGGTACGCCACCTGGTTCGCCGGCGGCGTCGGCTGGGGAGTCGAGAACTTCGGCGTCACCCCCGACATCGAGGTCACGTTCCCGCCGCACGCCTACGCTGCCGGCACGGACCCGCAGCTCGAATACGGGATCGGCGCGCTCAAAGAAATGATCCAGGAGCTGCCCACCGACCGCCCGCCGCTGCGCGAGGGCTACCGCCGCGTGCGTCCCGCCCCGTTGCCCGCACGGAAGAACGGCAGCCTGGCCTAAGACACCACAGCGAAGGCCCCCGTTCCCTCCAGGAGGGGGAACGGGGGCCTTCGACGTAGACGGCCGGGCCCGCACGAGTCAGGCCCGGATGCCTGGTCCTAGGAGGCCAGGGTGGCGTCCAGGGTGATCTTGATGCCGGTGAGGGCAGCCGAGACGGGGCAGCCGGTCTTGGCTTCCTCAGCGATGCGCTGGAATTCGTCTTCCGTGATCCCCGGAATCCGCGCGCTGACGGTCAGGTGGCTGTCCGTGATACCGGTGCCGGGCACGAAGGTGACATCGGCCTTGGTGTTGACTTCCTCGGGCGTGTGGCCGGCTTGGGCAACGGCGAGGCTGAAGGCCATGGAGTAGCAGGCCGAATGCGCGGCGGCGATGAGCTCCTCGGGGCTGGTCTTGCCCTCGGAAGCCTCGGCGCGCGCCTTCCAGGTCACATCGAAGTTGCCCAGCCCCGAGCTGTCCAGGGTCGTGTTGCCTGCGCCCGTCATCAGGTCGCCATTCCAAACAGTGTGTGCGGTGCGTGTTGCTGCCATGTCCACTCCTCAAGATCGTTGAAATCCCGCAGACCCGGCGATCCGCCGGATCATGCCGTTCCTATCCTAGGGAATCAGCAACGGGGCTGCACGGGTGTCCGCTGTCAGTGGATTATCGGATCCGCCGCCGGCCGTGCGGCAGGCAGGCCTTAAACGACGACGGCAGCGCCGCACCCGGGCAGGGTGCGCCGCCGCCGTCAGCGGTGGGGGAGGACTACTGCCAGAGGGTGGCGATGGCCACGTTGAGCAGCCCCAGGCCGCCGACACCGTGGGCGAGGCCCGTGGAAACGGCTTCGCCCTTCTTCGCTTTCCGGGCACCAATGAAGGCCAGCGCGGCCACGGCCAGGCCGATGGCGAACTTGATGCCGAGCTTGAAGTAGTTGGGGTCAAAATCGGCCGGGTTCTGGTTGTGCAGAATCGGCAGGATTCCCATCATGGCGATGCCGGTGATCAGCTGCACGAAGGCACCGTCCCGCTGGCGGGGATGCACCGTGGGGGTCTTCATGGTGGCGATCCAGATACCGACCACCATGGAGGCGCCGACGATGTGCAGGAAGAGCAGGATGTAGAAAAGAATGGTCATGGGCCCTAGCTTAGCGACAAAGTGTCCATAAAGAGGGAGGGCACCCTCCCTGGCGGGAAGGTGCCCTCCCTGGCCGGCTGCGCGGCCAGTCACTGCGGGAACTGCGGTTCTGGCGGTTAGAGCCCCAGGTCTGCCTCGAACGCGCCCTCTTCGAGGCGTGCCTTCAGCGTCTGCAGGAAGCGTCCTGCGTCGGCGCCGTCCACCAGGCGGTGGTCGTACGTCAGGGAGAGGTACATCATCGAGCGGATCGCCAGGGAGTCATCGCCGTTCTCGTCCGCGACCACGACGGCGCGCTTGACGATGGCGCCGGTGCCCAGGATTGCGACCTGCGGCTGGTTGATGATCGGGGTGTCGAACAGGGCGCCCACGGAACCGATGTTGGTGATGCTGAAGGTTCCGCCGGACAGCTCGTCCGGACCGATCTTGCCGTTGCGGGTGCGGTCCGCGACGTCGGCGATCTTGCCGGCCAGCCCGGCGAGGTTCAGGTTGCCGGCGTCAGCGATGACGGGAACCAGGAGGCCCTTGTCGGTGTCCACCGCGATCGCCAGGTGCTCGGCGTTGTGGTAGGTGATCTCCTGCTTGTCCTCGTCGTAGGAGGCGTTGACCTTCGGGTGCTGCTTCAGGGCCTCGGCGACTGCCTTGGCGATGAAGGGCAGGAAGGTCAGCTTGGAGCCGTTCTGCGCCTGGAAGGAGTTCTTGGCCCGGGCGCGCAGTTTGGCGACCTTGGTCATGTCCACTTCGTGCACCTGGGTCAGCTGGGTGGAGAGGTCCAGGGACTCGCGCATGCGGCGGGCAATGACCTGGCGGATGCGGGGGGCCTTCTGCACGGTGCCGCGGAGCGAGGAGAGCTCAGCGGACGGTCGTGCTGCGGGTGCGGCGGATGCTGCCGGCGCGGCTGCAGCCGGGGCCGGGGCGGCCTTGGCTTCTGCTGCTGCCAGCACGTCCTGCTTGCGGATGCGGCCGCCGACGCCGGTGCCGGTCAGGGAGGCGATGTCCACGCCCTGCTGGTTGGCCAGCTTGCGGACCAGGGGAGTGACGTAGCCGGACTCTGCCGGTGCGGCAGCAGCCTGCGGGGCTGCGGGGGCGGGTGCCGGAGCAGCGGCGGGGGTTGCCGCCGGGGCGGCGGGAGCTTCCTGCTGGGGCGCCTCGGCGGGTGCCGGTGCTGCTGCCGGTGCTGGTGCAGCCGGAGCTTCCTGCTTCGGAGCTTCCGGGGCTGCCGGTGCTGCTGCGGGGGCGGCGCCGGAGCCGATGACGGCCAGGACGGAGCCCACCTCGGCTGTTTCGTCTTCGTTGACGCGGATTTCCTGGAGGGTGCCGGCGAACGGGGACGGGATCTCGGTGTCGACCTTGTCGGTGGAAACCTCGAGCAGGGGCTCGTCCACCTCCACGGTGTCGCCGATGCTCTTCAGCCAGCGGGTGACGGTGCCTTCGGTGACGCTCTCGCCCAGGGCGGGGAGCGTGACCTCGTGGCCTTCGCCGGCGGGCGCAGCGGCAGGAGCCTCGGGGGCGGCGGCTGCGGGTGCTTCCGCTTCGGGGGCCGGGGCTTCGGCAGCAGACGGCGATTCGGCGGGTGCCGCGGCGGCAGGTGCCTGCCCTGCCGGTGCGGCTGCCTGGGCGGAGCCGGAGCCGATGCGGACCAGCGGAGCGCCTACTTCAGCGGTCTCGTCTTCGGCGACGAGGATTTCCTCGATCACGCCGGCGATCGGAGAGGGGATCTCGGTGTCTACTTTGTCGGTGGAGACTTCGAGCAGCGGCTCGTCCACCTCTACCCGGTCACCGACCTGCTTGAGCCAGCGGGTGACGGTTCCTTCGGTGACGCTCTCACCGAGGGCGGGCAAGTTAACGGATTCAGACATGTCGTCCCCGTTCTCCTTATTGATCTTTAGTGCGGATGATTGCTGCCTTGGTCGAGCTTAGTGCACCCGGCATTTCCGGCCGGGTGCACCAAGCTCTGAGTTCTTGCGGTGGTGCGGGCGGAGCTGCTAGCCGTGGAGGGGCTTGCCCGCCAGCGCCAGGTGCGCCTCGCCCAGGGATTCGTTCTGGGTGGGGTGGGCGTGGACCAGCTGGGCCACGTCCTCCGGGTAGGCTTCCCAGTTCACGATCAGCTGGGCTTCACCGATCTGCTCACCCATGCGGGCGCCGATCATGTGGACGCCCACCACGGGGCCGTCCTTCTGGCGGACCAGCTTGACCAGGCCGGACGTGCCCAGGATGGAGCTCTTGCCGTTGCCGGCCAGGTTGTATTCCTGGGTCTGGATCTGGTCTTCGCCGAACTTTTCCTTGGCGGCCTTCTCGCTGTAGCCGACAGTGGCGATTTCGGGTTCGGAGTAGGTGACCTTGGGGATGTTGACGTCTTCGACGATGACCGGCTTCAGCCCGGCGATCTCTTCGGCGACGAAGATGCCCTGCTGGTAGCCGCGGTGCGCCAGCTGCACGCCGGGGACGATGTCGCCGACGGCGAAGATGTTGCCGACGCCGGTGTGGAGGCGCTCGTTGGTGATGACGAAGCCGCGGTCGATGGTGATTCCGGCCTCTTCGTAGCCGAGGTTCGCCGTGACGGGGCCGCGGCCGACAGCGACGAGCAGGAGGTCGGCTTCGAAGGTCTTGCCGTCTACAAGGGTGACCTTGACCCCGTCGTCGTTCTGCTCGACGCCCTGGAAGAAGACACCGGTGGAGAACTTGATGCCGCGCTTCTTGAAGGCGCGCTCGAAAGCCTTGACGATCGTGGCGTCCTCATTCGGAACCAGCGACGGGAGGCCTTCGACGATGGTGACGTCGACGCCGAAGGACTTCCAGACCGAAGCGAACTCGACGCCGATCACGCCGCCGCCCAGGATGATCGCGCTCTTGGGGATGTAATCCATGGTGAGGGCTTCGTCGGAGGTAATGACCTTGCCGCCGATTTCCAGCCCCGGCAGCGTTCGGGAGTAGGAGCCGGTCGCGAGGACAATGTTCTTGCCCTTGTATGCGGTGCCGTTCACGACGACGGTGTCGGTGCCCTGGAGCTTGCCTTCACCCTCAATGACGGTGATGCCCTTCTTGCCCTTGATCAGACCCTGCAGGCCCTTGAACTTGCCGGCAATGATGCCGTCCTTGTACGCATTGACAGCGGTGATGTCGATGCTGTCAAGGGTCACGTTGACGCCGTACTTGGCCGAGTCGCGGGCGTGGTCGGCCAGCTCTGCCGAGTGCAGCAGGGCCTTGGTGGGGATACAGCCGTTGTGGAGGCACGTACCGCCGAGCTTGCCCTTTTCGATGAGGCCGACGGTGAGGCCAAGCTGGACAGCACGCAGTGCAGTGGCGTAGCCGCCGCTGCCGCCGCCGAGTACCAGGATGTCGAATTCTTGCGCAGTTGCCTGATCGGCCACTAAAACGCTCCCTCGCGTGAACGATGACACGAGAGTACGCATCATCTGGTCGTGGACCCTGCCTGCCGTGATTGTTCCGGCCGGCCGGTTCCCTTTCGTTTGGAACTACTTGATTTAGGACTACCGGAGTTCACCTTAGCGAACCACTAATACATGCTCCACCTTGTCGTCGTGTTTGTGGAGCGCTTGTGTCCAGTGTCACGCGGCTTTGTGGCCAAGGCACCGGTGCCCTGGCCACAAAGTCCGCGGGTCAGCTAGACGGCCTTGGCCAGGACATCCTCGACGTAGGCGACCAGGGTGCGGACAGTGCAGCCCGTTCCCTGCTTGTGGTTGTAGCCGTACGGGCTGCCGTTGTTGAAGGACGGGCCGGCGATGTCGATGTGGGCCCAGGGGATCTGCTCGCCGTCCTTGCCCTTGCCCACGAATTCGCGCAGGAAGACAGCCGCGGTCATCATGCCGCCATGGCGTTCGCCGATGTTGGCGATGTCGGCGACCTGGGAGTCGAGGCTGGCCCGCAGCTCCTCCGGCAGCGGCATCGGCCAGACCAGCTCGCCCGCGCGGTCCGCCGCGGCCTTGATCGGGCCCGTGACCGAGTCCGAGCCCATGACCCCGGCCGTGCGGTCGCCCAGGGCGATCAGCTGCGCGCCGGTGAGAGTGGCGACGTCGATGATGGCGTCGGGGTATTCCTGGCTCGCGGCGACGATGCCGTCGGCCATGACCAGGCGGCCTTCGGCGTCGGTGTTCAGGACCTCGACGGTCTTGCCGCCGAAGATGGTCATGACGTCGGCGGGCCGCTGGGCAGCACCGGAGGGCATGTTTTCGGCGATGCATAGCCAGGCTGTCGCCTTGACGGGCAGGCCGAGGCCGGCGAGGGCCAGCACGGTGTTCAGTACGACGGCGGCGCCGGCCATGTCGGACTTCATCTCGCCCATGCCGAGGTGCGGCTTGAGCGAGATGCCGCCGGTGTCGAAGGTGATGCCCTTGCCCACGAGGGCGATCTTGGCGGTGGCCCTGGCGGGCGCGTATTCAACCTTGACCAGGCGCGGCTGCCGGGTGGAGCCCTTGCCGACGCCGAGGATGCCGCCGAAGCCTTCCTTTTCCAGGCGCTTCTCGTCCCAGACGGTCACCTTGACCGGCAGGCCCTTGGCCAGTTCCTTCGCGGCCTCGGCGAAAGTCTCGGGGTAGAGGTGGCTGGGCGGCTGGTTGACGAGCGTGCGGGTGGCGTTGACGGCCTTGCCGATCAGGGCGGCGCGGTCCAGGACCGGGGCCAGGGCCTTGTCCGTGGCGAGGTCGGTGTGGATGACGACGTTCTTGACCGGGTCCTTCAGTCCATCCTTGGAGGAGCGGTATTCGGTGAAGGCGTAGGCGCCCATGGCGGCACCCTCGGCGACGGCCGCCACATCGGCGCGGGACGCCGTCGGCAGGGCCAGGGTGACCGTTGCGACGCCGGCCAGCTGGCGCACGGCCGAGCCGGCGGCCCGGCGCAGGGCTTCCTCGGTGAGCGGCTGCCCGGCGGACAGCTTGCCGACGCCGGCGAGCATCAGGATGGTGGCTCCGGCTTCGGGCAGGCCCGGCAGGCGGTGGGCCTGGTCAGCGGCCCCGGTGATGCCAAGAACGCTCAGTGTTTCGGCCAGTGCCTCCGCAGCCTTGGCCGTCAGCGGGTTGTCCAGCAGGACGGGGCCGTCCGGGCCCTGTCCCACGCCGATGACGAGGGCGTCGCTGGGGGACTTCCTGAGATCCCCTGCGACTGCACTGAGTTTGACTTCGGTATTCTTGACCACGAGGACAGTCCTCTATTCTCTGAGATATTTCGGCAGGAACTGCATGTTCGGCGCCCTGCCATGGGAAGCCGGGCCGGCGTCGGCTTGAGACGCAACCTGGTGTCTTCAAAGCCATCAATAAGGCCAGTTCCGATCGTAGCCTCTCCGCCGTGCGGGAATTCAATTTAATGAGAGCTGGAGCACACCCGGGGCAGGAATTAGCCCGGACTTCGGGGCGTTGTAGAAGTTATCGGCGGTGCCGCCATGCGGTGCACTGTCTGCCCGCAGGGTTTCGGGCCCGCCCCCGCCGCCGCTACCGCGAAAGGAACATGCCGTGATTGAACGGATTTCCGGCTCTTTGCTGGACCCCCGATCGCTTTATTCGCGTGATGCCGCGCTGTTCCACAGCCCCGGGCTGCGCGGACTGAATCTGGTCATGGGTTTCACCGGGTTCGCTGATGCCGGCCATGTCGTCAGGCAGATCACCACCGAATTGCTGGACACCCTGGACTCCGAGATGATCGCCGAGTTCGACGCCGACCAGCTCATTGACTACCGGACCCGGCGCCCCCAGATCAGCTTCGTCGAGGACCACCTGCAGGACTACCAGGCCCCGAGCCTGGCACTGTACCGGCTCGTGGACGGGCTGGGAAGTCCCTTCCTTCTCCTTGCCGGGTTCGAACCTGACCTGCAATGGGAACGGTTCGCGCGTGCCGTCGTCGGGATCGTGGAAGAGCTGGACGTCAATCTCGCCACCTGGATCCATTCCATCCCCATGCCGGTGCCGCACACCAGGCCGGTCGGGGTCACCGTCCACGGAAACCGGCCGGACCTGATCGAGGGTATTTCGGTCTGGAAGCCGACTGTGGAGGTGCCGGCCGCCGTCGGGCACCTTCTGGAACTGCGGCTGACGGAAGCGGGCCGCAACGTTGCCGGCTACGTGATCCACGTGCCGCACTACCTTGCCGAGGCCGAATACCCGACGGCCGCCGTGGCCGGGTTGGAGTACTTGGGCGCGGCCACGTCGCTCATACTTCCCACGGACCGGCTCCGGGAGGCCGGCCGGGAGGTGGGCCGCCAGATCGCCGAGCAGATTGACGCCTCGGAGGAAGTCCAGCAGGTTGTGGCCCGGCTGGAGACGCGGTATGACGAGAAGGCTGAAGGGACAGTGCGGCGATCCCTGCTCGCCGACGAGAACGACCAGCTTCCTAACGCTGACGCGCTCGGAGCAGCAGTCGAGGCCTATCTGGCCCGTAAAGAACCCGGAGAATAAATATTATTTATCGGAGGGCGGGCATAATGGGGGAGTGACTTCCCCCCGCGCCTGGCTGATCTGGATCATCGGGATCTTCGCGTACCTCGTGGCAGTCAGCCAGCGAACGTCCTTCGGCGTCGTGGGCCTGGAAGCCACGGCACGCTTCCATGCCAGCGCGGCCCAGATCTCCTTCTTCACCGTGCTTCAGCTGCTCGTCTATGCCGCCCTGCAGATCCCGGTAGGTGTGCTCGTGGACCGGTTCGGCTCCCGGGCGATGGTGGCCGGCGGCGCCATTCTGATGGGACTCGGCCAGCTCCAGCTGGCGTTTGCTGACAACATTCCGGGCGGCGTCATGGGGCGCGTGCTCGTCGGCGCGGGCGACGCCATGACCTTCATCTCCGTGATCAGGCTCCTCCCGCTGTGGTTCGCCCCCGCCCGGGTGCCGCTGCTCACGCAGCTGACCGGTATGTCCGGGCAGCTGGGGCAGCTCTTCAGCGTCGTGCCGTTCGCCATGATCCTGCACTCGGCCGGCTGGACGCCTGCCTTCCTGACGCTCGCCGCGATGTCCGCACTTGCTGCGGTCCTGGTGCTCGTCCTGCTCCAGGACCTGCCTCCGGGTCATCCGGCACCCCAGCCTCTGCAAGGCCTGCGTGCCACGGGCATTTCCCTTGGACATGCCTGGCGGCAGCCGGGAACCCGGCTCGGCCTGTGGAGCCACTTCACCGTCCAGTTCAGCGGCACGGTCTTCGCAATGACCTGGGGTTACCCTTTCCTGATTTCGGCCGAGGGACTCGACGGCGGGACGGTTTCGGCGCTCATGACGCTCTACGTGGCTTCCGCCATCGCCGCCGGGCCGCTCATGGGCAGCTTCGTTGCCCGGCACCCCCTGCGGCGTTCCACCATGGTGCTGCTGATCTCGGCCGCCACGGGCGCGGCCTGGGCGGCGGTGCTGCTGATGCCGGGCCGGTCCCCGCTGTGGCTGCTGGCGGGATTGGTCGTGGTGCTGGCCGTGGGGGGTCCCGGCTCCATGATCGGCTTCGACTTCGCACGGACCTTCAACCCGGCCCACCGGCTCGGGACAGCGACGGGGATCGTGAACGTCGGCGGCTTCATCGCCTCGCTCGTGGCCATCTTCCTGATCGGCCTCGTGCTCGACGTCCTGCACTCCACCGGGTTCTCCCATGGCGAGCTGTATGGCCTTGAGCCGTTCCGCATCGCCTTGGGCGTGCAGTTCCTGCTGCTGGCGGGCGGTGCCGGTGCCGTCCTCGCGACCCGGCGGAAGGTCCGCCGCCAGATGGCGGCCCAGGGAACTGTTGTGCCGCCGCTGCTGACCGCCCTGGCCCGGCAGCGCCGGCTCAATGTGGAGCGCCGCCGCACCCCGTGACGCCTGATCCTCCGGGGTTGTCCACATAGCGGCTTTCCGGGCTTATACACGGACCCGGCCGCGGCGAAGCTGGCCTCATGACACCTCCCGATCATCTGAAAATCACCGGCCCGGAAGACATTCTCGGATTCATCCCGCATTCCCTGGGGTACTGGCCGGAGAATAGCCTCGTGGCCATGACCATGCAGGGCAAACGGCTCGGCGCTACCCTGCGGCTCGACCTTCCCGGCGGCAGTCCAACCGGCGGTCCAGCCGGCAGCAAGGGCGGGATGCCCGGCGGTGTTTCCGCCCTCGCTGACTTCGCGCGCACCGTCGCGTCCTATCTGGCGGCCGACGACGAGGCCGACGGCTCGCTGCTGGCCCTCTTTACCGGCCGCGACGGCGGCGCCGGTCCCTGGGCCCCGCTCCTGGCTGAGCTGGAGCTCGCCCTCAGGGAAGGCGGCATGCCGGTGCGGGACGCCTGGATCATCGGGGCCGACTTCTGGCGGAACGCATACTGCACTGATCCGGACTGTTGCGCTCCCGGCCGGCCTGTCGAGGAGATCAGGAACAGCAGGCTCAACGCCGAGATGGTGTTGCGCGGCAGTATGGTCGGGGCCGCCCCGGGTGCCGCCGCCGAGCCCCCGCAGCCTGAGGATCCGGCGGCGCTTGAAGCCGAGCTCGACTGGGCGAAAAAATTCTTCCGACGCCGGCGGAGCCGGACCCAGTTCACGCAGGTGCTCGACGTCTGGGCCCGGGTCCTGCACGCCGTGCCGGCCCGGCAACTGCGGCCCGGCCCTACCCCGGACCTGCCTGTGGGGCTCGCCGGCTATCTGCGGGCCAGCCTCTGCGTCCAGGCCTGGCGCGACGCCGTGCTGGTGATGGCTGCCGCGGGCCACGCGGCGGCCGAACGCGGCCCCGTGGAATTCGGGATCTTCGACGGCAGCGCCGGGCCGCCCGCGCCGATGCCGCCGCTGGACGGCTTCCCTGCCGCGGCGCCACCCCTTGGCGCGGGCAGCCCGCCCGGCGGGACCGGCGGCCATCCGCCTGAGGCTCCCGGCTATGGAGAGGTTCTGCTGGGTCTCGCGCCCGCGGTCCCGGACTGGGCCCTGATGGTGCGGCTGGAACGTGTCCTCACGCTGCTGGGCGCTGACGGCAGCGGGGAATCGCGGGCCGCCTCGCTCACGGCGCGTGGCTGGATCGAGTGGTGCCGCGGCCGCGGGTCCTTCGCGGACGCGCTGTTCAGCCGGGCGCTGCAGGAATGCCCGGGTTACCGGCTGGCGGACCTGTTGGCTGAACTGGCCCGGCGTGGCACGGTCTGCGGCTGGGCGTCGAAGCGGGACGCGGCGTGGCAGAAGTTCACACCGGACGCAGCGTGAGGAGCTGCCCAAATATTGCGCACGCGGGGCCCGGGGAAGGGGGCCGATTCGAAAAACCGTGAGACAATGGTTGCCGAGACCCGGTTGGGTCCGTGTATCAAGTGCCCGCAATGAACCTTGGAAACAGGGAACATTATGGCCGCCCCGGCAGTTCTACTTAGTGGCTCTGCTGGCCGTGGTTGCACATGATGTGAAACACGGACTTGACAGGGTCATAGTGGTGTTGCCCGTATGGTGATTCCACAGACCGCTGCTAGAAAGGTTTTCTGTGACCCCGTCTTCCGCGAAGAAGGAACCCGCCGACCAGGCCGAATTGTCCCCTGAGGAGAAGAAGGCGGCGACGAACGCCAAACGCGCCGCCACGCGTGCAGCCAACAAGGCTGTCAAAGACGCAGCTTCCGCCGAGGGCGGCGAGACCGCTTCGGCGGCCGCCAAGCCTGAGCCCAAGAAGCGCGGGCCTAAGCCCGGCGCTAAAGCCGCGGCAGAAGCCGCAGGCAAATCCGCCCGTGGCGACGACGACTCGGACGATGCCGACGTCGACGAGGACCTCGATGACATCACGCCCGGCGCCGCCGAACTCGGTGAGGACGGCGAAGAAACAGCAGGCAAGGCAGCAGCCACCACCGGCTCCGGCTTCGTCTACTCCGACGCTGATGACGACGACGCCCCGGTGCAGCAGGTCATGTCGGCCGGCGCCACGGCCGACCCCGTCAAGGATTACCTCAAGCAGATCGGCAAGGTCGCCCTGCTGAACGCCGAGCAGGAGGTGGACCTCGCTCTCCGGATCGAAGCCGGCCTGTTCGCCGAAGAAAAGATCAACGCCGACGACGGCACCATGGACCCGAAGCTCAAGCGTGAGCTCGAGTTCGTGATCCACGACGGCAAGCGCGCCAAGAACCACCTGCTGGAGGCCAACCTCCGCCTCGTGGTCTCGCTCGCCAAACGGTACACCGGCCGCGGCATGTTGTTCCTGGACCTCATCCAGGAAGGGAACCTGGGCCTGATCCGTGCAGTCGAGAAGTTCGACTACACCAAGGGCTTCAAGTTCTCGACCTACGCCACCTGGTGGATCCGCCAGGCGATCACCCGTGCCATGGCAGACCAGGCCCGCACCATCCGTATCCCGGTGCACATGGTGGAAGTCATCAACAAGCTGGCCCGCGTCCAGCGGCAGATGCTTCAGGACCTCGGCCGCGAACCCACCCCCGAGGAGCTGGCCCTCGAGCTCGACATGACCCCCGAGAAGGTCGTCGAAGTCCAGAAGTACGGCCGCGAGCCCATCTCCTTGCACACCCCGCTCGGCGAGGACGGCGACTCCGAATTCGGCGACCTCATCGAAGACTCCGAGGCCGTGGTTCCGGCGGATGCCGTGAGCTTCACCCTCCTGCAGGAACAGCTGCACTCGGTGCTGGACACGCTCTCCGAGCGTGAAGCAGGCGTCGTGGCGATGCGCTTTGGCCTGACCGACGGACAGCCGAAGACTTTAGACGAAATCGGCAAGGTCTACGGCGTCACGCGCGAGCGGATCCGCCAGATCGAATCAAAGACGATGTCCAAGCTGCGGCACCCGTCGCGGTCCCAGGTCCTGCGCGACTACCTGGACTAGAACCCGCACAGCGCAGCGCGGAGTCACTTCGCGCCCATAATCTTCGGATGAATGGGCGGGGAGTGGCACCGCGTTGTTAAAGTACCAGGGCCCCTCCGGAGTGGAGGGGCCCTGGCCAGTTTGGTCTCAGGTCAGCTCGGCTGAACGCTAACGGAACTAGTCGACCGGAACCGGCGCCTTCTCATTCAGCCGTGCAGTCTCGTCGTGCCAGTCTGAGCTGAGCGGCTTGAGTGTCGGTTCTACGGCGCGGGCGTGGTGGCCGCAGAAAAGCAGCTCACCGCCGGAGGCTCCGAGAACAACCCGGACATATGCCTGTGCTCCGCAACGATCGCACCGGTCAACGGTGGTGAGTGTGCGGTTCGCAACTGCTGTTGTCATGTTCGGCCTCCTTGGTAGTTCGGTATACCTATATAACCAGCATTCGCTGCGGAACCATCGCAAGGATGGCCCACTTTCGCTGTACGCGTATCACGTCTCGGTAACGGGTACCCCGGTGTGCGGCCCCCGGAGGAGTGGCAACCCGGTGAACGGCGGCAGTCCGACTACCCTAGGAAGAGCGTCAAAATGCTCTGACTGCCCGCTGTGGCAGGTCCCGTTGCAAAAGGAGTTCACGACCAGTGGCACCCAGTTCTGATTACACCGCCCGGCACCTCTCCGTGCTGGAGGGCCTCGAGGCCGTCCGCAAGCGCCCGGGCATGTACATCGGCTCCACGGACTCCCGCGGCCTCATGCACTGCCTCTGGGAAATCATCGACAACTCCGTCGATGAGGCCCTCGCAGGCTTCGGCCACGACATCAAAATCATCCTGCACGCGGACAATTCGGTGGAAATCCACGACGACGGCCGCGGCGTCCCGGTGGACATCGAACCCAAGACGGGCCTTTCCGGCGTCGAGGTGGTCTTCACGAAACTGCACGCCGGCGGCAAGTTCGGCGGCGGTTCCTATACCGCGTCCGGCGGCCTGCACGGCGTCGGCGCGTCGGTTGTGAACGCCCTGTCCTCCCGGCTGGACGTCGAAGTCGACCGCGGCGGCAAGACCTACAAGATGTCCTTCCGCCGGGGCGAGCCCGGCCGCTTCAAGGACCCGGGCACCAAGCCGGACCCGGCAGCAGTCTTCGAGCCGTTCGTGGACGGTTCAGTACTGGACATCGTGGGCAAGGCCAAACGCGGCGTCACCGGAACGCGCATCCGCTACTGGGCGGACCGGCAGATTTTCACGCCGGACGCCAAGTTCTCTTATGACGAGCTCGCCGCGCGTGCCCGCCAGACGTCCTTCCTGGTCCCCGGGCTGAAGCTGACGGTCCGGGACGAACGCAGGATTGCGGGCACGCCGGGGGAGTCGGGGCCGCACGAGGAAATCTTCCACCACGACGGCGGCATCTCCGAGTTCGTCGACTTCCTCGCCGCAGACCCCGCCGTGACGGACATCTGGCGCCTGCACGGGGCCGGGAAGTTCAAGGAGACGGTGCCCGTCATCGACGAAAAGGGCCACAGCCAGCTCGCGGAGGTCGAGCGGGACTGCGAGGTCGACGTCGCGCTCCGCTGGGGGATCGGTTACGACAGCACGGTGCGCACTTTCGTCAATATCATCTCCACGCCCAAGGGCGGAACCCACCAGTCCGGTTTCGAGCAGGCGCTGCTCAAGACCTTCCGAAAAGCCGTCGAGACCAATGCCCGCAAGCTCAAGGCCGGCAACGACAAGATCGAAAAGGACGACATCTTCGCCGGGCTCACTGCGGTCCTGACAGTCCGCCTGGCCGAGCCGCAGTTCGAGGGGCAGACGAAGGAAATCCTCGGCACTTCCGCCGTCCGCGCCATCGTGGCCAAGGTAGTGGAGCAGGAGATCAACGCCAAGCTGACGTCCGCGAACCGCAACGACAAGGCCCAGTCCGCGCTGCTCCTGGAGAAGATCGTCAGCGAGATGAAGTCGCGCATCTCGGCCCGCGTCCACAAGGAAACGCAGCGCCGCAAGAACGCGCTCGAGACCTCGTCGATGCCCACCAAGCTCGCGGACTGCCGCACGGACGACGTCGGCCGTTCCGAACTCTTCATTGTGGAAGGCGACTCGGCCCTCGGCACGGCCAAGCTGGCGCGCTCCTCGGACTTCCAGGCGCTGCTGCCCATCCGTGGCAAGATCCTCAACGTCCAGAAGGCCTCGGTGGGGGACATGCTCTCCAACGCCGAATGTGCCGCCCTCATCCAGGTGGTGGGTGCCGGCTCGGGCCGGAGTTTTGATATTGGCGCCGCCCGCTACGGCAAGGTCATCCTCATGACGGACGCCGACGTCGACGGCGCCCACATCCGGACGCTGCTCCTGACGCTGTTCTTCCGCTACATGCGGCCCATGATCGATGAGGGCCGTGTTTTTGCCGCCGTCCCGCCGCTGCACCGCGTCGAGGTCGTCAACGCGGGCCAGAAGGCCAACGAGATGATCTACACCTATTCGGAGGCGGAGCTACACGTCCTGCTGGCCAGGCTGGCCAAGGAGGGCAAGCGGTACAAGGAGCCGATCCAGCGCTACAAGGGCCTTGGGGAGATGGACGCGGAGCAGTTGGCCGAGACCACGATGGACCCCCGGCACCGCACGCTGCGCAAAGTGGGGATCGAGAACGCGAAGCAGGCCGAGGACACCTTTGACCTGCTCATGGGCTCCGACGTGGCGCCGCGCAAGGACTTCATCATCGCCGGCGCCGCGAGCCTGGACCGGGAACGGATCGACGCCTGAGCGTCATCTAAACCGGGGCGCGTGTCAAGCCGGGCTCCAGGCCGGCCCTCACGCTGATTTGGGCGGGATGTGCGCTTGAACCGGGTGCCGTGATTGAGCGGACTGGTTCAGCCGAGCAGGCCCGGGACGAGCAGCAGCGCCGTCGGCAGCGCCAGCAGGAGCACGCAGGCCGCCAGGACCACGGTACGCAGTGCTTCCGGAAGCGGAGGCTGCGGCGAGAGCAGGCGGCTGACGCGCGACGCCGTCGTGCCTGCCGATCCGGACCCTCCCGTTGCGCCCGGCTGGCCGGTATCGCCGTCGGCCATCCCATTTTCGCTGAAGGCCAGCCGGCTGGCCGGCGTGCCCGTGGAGCCGCTCGCCACGATGGCGATCGCCTTGATGAGGGTGGCCCGGCTCTCGGTCTTCAGCGCGACGTCGTCGGCCAGCATCTCGATCAGGGAGTTGACCGCTTCCTGGGCCAGCCGCGTGGTAGGAAGCCAGGGAAGTGCCTGGCGCCAGGCGGCGAAAGCCCACAGCAGAAGGTGGTGCCGCTGGCTCAAGTGGGCGTTTTCGTGGATGAGCACGGCACGCAGTTCGGCGGGTTCCAGGGCCGCCATCAGCCCGTCCGACAAGACCGTCACGGACCGTGCCCCGCCCGGGAGGCAGTAGGCCACCGGGGAGTCCACGCTGATGACCATGGTCCCCGGGCCGTCATCGGACGGCGAGGCGAGGAGGGCCAGGAGTTCCCGGTGCCGCCGCCGCTGCCGCTGGATCTTGTAGTAGGTGAGCAGCAGGGTGAAGACGAGGTGGGCCGTCAGGAGTGCCGCGGCGGAAAGCGCAAAGATGTGCCAGAAGCCCAGGTCCGTCGTGGGCGCGTTGTTGAAGACCATTCCGGCCAGGGCCTTGAGACCTGCCAGCAGGTTGTCCCCGACCGGCTCCAGCCCGTAGACCAGCATGGCGCCGATCATGGACAGCCCGCCGGCGAGCGCGATTGCCTGCCAAAGAAGCATCGCCGTGAAGGGGGAGCGGGCCGGCCACTGGGCGCGCGAAAGAACGATGGGCACCGGCCAGGCCAGTACTACCGCCAGGACCGCCAGAAGATATGAGGTCCAGAACATCGGGCGCTAGCTGCGGCCCAGCAGTTTGCGCAGTGTCTCCGCTTCAGTGTCCGTGACCGAGCCAATGAACCGTGCCAGCACAGCTTCACGGTCCGGCGCGGAGCCCAGGACCTCATGCATGAGTTCCGCGGTGTGGTCTGCACGGCTGGAGACCGCCTGGTAGCGGTGCGGACGCGTGCCGCGTTCGCGCTCGACGAGGCCCTTCCGCTCAAGGCGGGAGAGTACGGTGAGCACCGTGGTGACGGCCAGGTCCTTGCCCTCGTGGCCGGCCGTGCCGTCCTGGGCTTGAGTGCTCTGCGCGAGCAGGTCACGCAGGGTGTTGGCCGTTGCAGCCTCTTGGCCTGCCCAGAGCAGATCCATCACTGCCCGTTCCAGTTCACCGAGACTTGCCATTCGATCGTCCTTCTTTGATGGCCGCTCCGGCGTGATGCGTCTGTGGCCGGGGCGGGGCGTGAATACTTCACTCTTAAATTTACCGTGTTTTGCGCATTCTTTCTACATGAGGTAGAACTGTGGCGCTTCGGCGTGTCGGGCGGCGTTGCGCGGCATCGCGCGGCGGTGTCGGCGTCGGGCGCGCGGCCCCATTGCGGGCTGTGACGGGCCGTGGGAGTCTGGGTTACTGGGAAGCGCCGATGTGTTCTACACTCTGTAGAAGTATCAGTTCTACGCTGTGTAGAACTTGCTCGAACCTAGCCAAAAGTAGGGACTGCCTTGGACGCCTTGGAAATCGCACGCTGGCAATTCGGAATCACCACCGTGTACCACTTCATGATGGTGCCCCTGACGATCGGCCTTGGCCTGGTCGTGGCCGTGATCCAGACGCTCTGGTACCGCACCGGCAAGGCTGAGTACCTGCGGATGACGAAGTTCTGGGGCAAGCTTTTCCTGATCAACTTCATCATGGGTGTCGCTACCGGCATTGTGCAGGAATTCCAGTTCGGCATGGCCTGGAGCGAATACAGCCGCTTCGTGGGCGACGTCTTCGGTGCCCCGCTGGCCATGGAGGCCCTCCTGGCGTTCTTCGTGGAGTCCACGTTCCTGGGCCTGTGGATCTTCGGCTGGAAGCAGCTCAAACGCGGCGTCCACCTGGCCTGCCTCTGGGTCACCGTGATCGGCTCCGCTTTCTCCGCCTATTTCATCATCGTTGCCAACAGCTGGATGCAGCACCCCGTGGGCGTCGAAATGGTCAACGGCCGGCCCCACATGACGGATGCCTGGGCCGTCTTCACAAACAACACGGCCCTTGTCGCCGTCCCCCACACCCTCTTCGGCGCACTGGCCGTTGCCGGCGGCTTCCTGCTTGGCATCGCCTGGTACCACCTGTGGCGCCGCCGGCACGACGGGATCGACACCGTCGGGCCCGACGGCAAGGTGATTCCCGGCGAGGCCGCCATCTCCGGTCGCGACCGCACCGATCACGCCGTGTGGATCCGTTCGCTGAGGATCGGTGCCGTCGTTGCAATGATCTCCTTCGCCGGAACCGCCGTCACCGGCGACCTGCAGGGCAAGCTGATGTTCGAACAGCAGCCCATGAAGATGGCTGCCGCCGAAGCCGCCTGCCACGACGGCACCGGATTCTCCGTCCTCAGCGTCGGCAACCTCGGATCGAAGAACTGCAACGACATCGTCGCCGTGATCGAGGTCCCCGGCATCCTGTCGTTCCTGGCCAAGGGCGATTTCACCACCGAGGTCAAAGGCGTCAACAGCCTGCTGGACGAGTACAAGGCAAAGTACGGCACCACCCTGCCGGACAACCCCATCTACGGTGCCCGCGCCGGCCAGGACATCCAGTACGTGCCCGTCATGGAGGTCACCTACTGGGGCTTCCGGATGATGATCGGGTTCGGCGGAGTCGCCGCGCTCGCTGCCCTCGTGGCGCTCTGGCTCACCCGCAAGGGGACGGTGCCGGCCTCCCGTGGCCTCATGCGCCTGGCCGTCTTCGGGATCCTGGCACCCTTCGGCGCCAACGCCGCGGGCTGGATCTTCACGGAGATGGGCCGCCAGCCCTTCGTCGTCGCCCCGAACCCTGATCCCAGCGGGATCGACCAGGTCTTCATGTTCACCGCCGCGGCCGTCTCCCCGGGAGTGTCCGCCGGGGAAATCCTGACCTCGCTCCTGGTCCTGACAGCCGTCTACGCGGTGCTTCTGGTGGTCGAGGTCAGGCTCCTGGTGACCTACATCCGTGGCGGGGTGGTCTCGGCCATGCCCGAACTCGCCCACGCCGCCGCCGACGAAAACGAAGACAAGACGCCGGGACCCGGCAAACCCGGAGCCGGGGACGACGTCCTGGCCTTCGCCTACTAAGCCACCGCAACCTGGAAGCGCAGAGGATTCTCAGCATGGAACTGCTACCCACCATCTGGTTCATTGCCATCGCGGTGCTGTGGACGGGCTATCTCTTTCTCGAGGGCTTTGACCTCGGCGTCGGCATGCTGATGAAGGGGTTCGCCAGGAACAACACCGAACGCCGCGTCCTGCTCAACACGATCGGGCCGGTCTGGGACGGCAACGAGGTCTGGCTCCTGACCGCCGGAGGCGCCACCTTCGCGGCCTTCCCGCTCTGGTACGCCTCCCTGTTCTCGGCACTGTACCTGCCGCTCCTGCTGGTCCTCGTCGCGCTCATCTTCAGGGCCGTGGCGTTCGAGTACCGCGGCAAGGTGGACACCCCGCAGTGGCGTGCGCGCTGGGACTGGGCCATCTCGGCAGGCTCGCTCGTGGCGGCCTTCGGCGTGGGCGCCGCACTGGCCCTGACCACCACCGGGCTCCCGCTGAACGCGAACGGTGACCGCGAGGGCGGCCCGTTCGCGTGGTTCAACGGCTACGCCGTGCTCGGCGGCCTCGCCGTCGTCGGGTTCTCGCTCCTGCACGGGCTGGCTTTCCTGGCACTGAAGACCGACGGCGACGTCCGCCACCGGGCGCGCCGGTGGTTCGTCCGGCTGCTGCCGGTGCTGCTCCTGCCGATTGCGGGCTGGGCCGTCAGTCTGCAGCTGCTCAGCGGCGAGGCCTGGACCGTGGCCGCCGTCGTGCTCGCCGTGCTGGCGGCCGCAGCGGCATGGAACTTCGCCCGCAACGGTGCCGAGGGAAGGGCGTTCCTGTCCCTGGGCGTCTTCCTTCTGCTTGGCAGCGCGTCAATCTTCGGCGCCGCGTTCCCGGTGGTGTTGCCGTCCACGCTGAACCCCGCGTTCGACCTGACGGTCTCCAACGCCTCCTCCTCGGACTACACGCTGGGCCTGATGAGCATTGTGGCTTGCATCGGGCTGCCACTGGTCCTGGCGTACCAGGCCTGGACGTATTGGGTGTTCCGGCGCCGCGTGAGTGCCGCGCATATTCCCCAGGCCCACAGCTTCCTGCCCGCGATCGCCGCCAAGACGCTCGCCCCCAAGGACTAGAACCTGATGAGACCGTTCCCGGCCGGCCCTGCAACGCGGTCCGCCCTTTATCTGCTGGGCCTGCTCGCCGCCTTGAAGGCACTCTCGCTGGTGCTCATGGGACAGGCGGTGGCGTCGATGCTCGCGGGGCTGATGGTGCACAATCCCGGCTGGGCTGAGCAGCTTGTCTGGGGGGCCGCGGGAGTGGCACTTCGCGCCGTCACCGTCTGGGCGCAGGCCGTCGCCTCCCGGCGCGCGGCGCTGGGAGTCAAAGAGGAGCTCCGCTCGCAGCTGCTGGAGCGGGCGCTGCGCAGCGGAACCCGCTCCGCAGGCCCCTCCGACGGCGGGCTCGCCGTCCTGGCCACGCGGGGGCTCGACGCGCTGGACAGCTACTACACGCAGTTCCTTCCGGCCCTGGTCAACTGCGCAGCCATCCCGCTGCTGCTCGGGGCCCGCATCCTGTTCGCGGACTGGATCAGCGCCGTGGTGATCGTACTGACCGTGCCCCTCGTGCCGCTGTTCATGATCCTGATCGGGCGGTACACGCAAGAACGGGTCAGGGAAGCCCAGTCCGCGCTGTCCCGGCTCTCCGGGCACATGCTGGAACTTGCCAAGGGACTCCCCGTCCTGGTGGGCCTGGGCCGCGCCACAACGCAGCGTCAGGCCCTGGAGGATATCTCGGAGGAGTACCGCTCCCGGACGATGGGAACCCTGCGCACCGCTTTCCTCTCGGCTCTGGCCCTGGAACTGATCGCCACGATTTCCGTGGCCGTGGTGGCCGTCTTCATCGGCGTCCGGCTGGTCAACGGGGACATGGCCCTCGAAGCGGGGCTGCTGGCGCTGATCCTGGCCCCCGACTGCTACCTTCCGCTTCGCGAGCTGGGCACCGCCCACCATGCCAGCGATGAAGGCCGCGCCGCGCTCGCCGAAACCGCGGCGGTCCTTGAGGGGCCGGAACCAGCTCCACTGCGACCGGCCGGAGGCTCCGGCCGTCCGTCCCGGCAGACCGGGACGGACGGGCCGCCCGAAATTGCCGTAGAAGGCCTGACCGTCCGCTACCGCGGCCGGATGGACCCTGCCGTAGGGCCGCTCAGCTTCACCGCGGCACCCGGCAGGATCACGGCCCTCGACGGAGCCAGCGGCGCCGGCAAGAGCACGGTGCTGGGCGTGCTGGCCGGGACCATCGGTGGAGGCGCCGGAACAGAGATCAGCGGTCGCCTTGAAGGATTCACGACAGCGGACACCGCCTGGGTGCCGCAGCATCCGGTCATGGTGGCGTCGACTGTGCTGGAGGAGGTCCGGCTGTACCTCGGTGCGCCGGCGTCTGCTGCGGCATCCGCGCCGGCATCCGGGCCGGCCGGCGCCGGCGCTGATGACGCCGCGGCCGCCAGCGACGCAGCGCGGCGTTGCCTGGCAGCCGTTGCAGCGGCCCATCTGGCGCACAAGCACCCGGCGGAACTGAGCCCGGGCGAGCTGCGCCGCGTGGCGCTGGCCCGCGGGCTGGCCCGGATCGAGGCAGGAGCCACCGTCCTGCTGCTCGATGAGCCCACGGCCCACCTGGACCGGGAGTGCGCCACCGTCGTCAGCCGGGCAATCGCCGGGCTGCGGGGCAGGGCAACCGTGCTGCTCGTCGCGCACGACCGGCAGACGAGGGAACTGGCCGACGTGCTCGTCGCGGTGGCTTCGCACGGTGACGGCCACCCTGGCATCGAATATCCGGGCCCCGTTCCGCTGCCGGCATCCGCCGGGGGAGACCCGGACGTGCGGGATGCGGCGATCCGGCCGCCGTCGACCGTCCATGCCGCGACCACGACCACGGACAAACGGAACGCTGGACTGGACAAGGCCCCGGCGCGGGCACTACCGGACGCCCGCACTGTTCCCGTCGGCTCTGCCGGAACGCAGCTGCGCCGGCTCCTGGCGCCGGTATCGGGCCGCTTTGCGGCCGCCGGCGCCGTGGGCACCCTGGCGGCCCTGTTCGCCGTCGCCCTCGCCGGCCTCTCCGGCTGGCTGATCATCCGCGCCAGCGAACAGCCGCCGATCCTGTATCTGCTCACCGCGATCGTCGGCGTGCGGTTTTTTGGCGTCGGCCGGGCGGCCTTGCGGTACGCCGAGCGGCTGCTGCTGCACGACGCCGTCTTCGCCGCCCTGACCCGGCTCCGGGGCCGGCTTTGGGAATCGCTGAGCCGGCGCGCCTTATCCTTGCGCCGGCTCCTGCAGGGCGGCAACGTCCTGGGCACCGTGGTGGACGACGTCGACACGCTCCGGGAGCTGCTGCCCCGCGTCGTACTGCCGCCCGTGACCGCAGTCGCGGTTGCCGCGGCCGCAGTGGCTGGGATCGGGATGCTGCTGCCGGACGCCCTCCCGGCGGTGGTTGCTGCCGCACTGGTGAGCCTGTTCGCGGCACCGGCGCTGGCCCTTGCCGCCGACCGCATGGCCGCCGGCACCGAACAGCGGCTCCGGTCCGGCGTGCTCCGTGACGTCGCCGCGGCCTTGGACGCCCGGGCAGAACTGCACGCGAACGGCGTGACTGCCCCCGTGCTTCAGGCGATCGGCCGGGCCGACCGGGCCGCGACCGCGGCATCCCAGCGCTCCGCATGGGCAGAAGGGCTCGGCCAGGGCCTCACGGTGCTGGCCTGCGGGGCCGCCGCCCTGGCCAGCGCCGTACTGGCCGCGCCGGCGGTGGCCAACGGCGCGGCGGTGCCGGCGACGGTCGCCGTCGTCGTCCTGTTGCAGCTTGCCCTCGTGGAACCCTATGCGGCCATCACGACGGCGGTCCGGCAGTACCCGGCGCTCCGCACGGTGCTGCGTCGGATCAGCGACGCCGGGGTGCTGGACCGGAGCCACGCAGGCGGCACGGAGGATGCATCCGGCCTCGTCGCCGTGGCCTCACGGCCCGGAGGCGCTCCGGGAATCGAACTTGAGGGGCTCGGTGCCGTGTGGCCGGGCGGCAATGCGGTCTTCTCCGGACTCACGGCGACGGCCGAGCCGGGACGCTGGCTCGCTGTGACGGGGGCGTCGGGATCCGGCAAATCCACCCTGCTGGCCGTCATCCTCGGCTTCCTTCCGGCCGAAAACGGCCGGCTCTTCCTGGACGGCCGCGCAGCGTGGTGCCCGCAGGAGGCGCACCTTTTCGACTCCACCATCCGCGGAAACCTGATGCTGGGGCTCCCGGAGAAGCCGCGCGAAGATGACCGCGCTGCCGGCGGGGTGCTGGACGGGCACCTTCAGGCGGCCCTCGCCGCGGTAGGCCTCGGACCGCTCCTGGCGCGGCTTGAGGACGGGCTGGACACGAGGATAGGCCCGGGCGGTGCATTTCTCAGCGGCGGAGAGCGCCAGCGACTGTCCGTCGCGCGCACCCTCATGACCGGGGCGGAGGTGATCCTGCTCGATGAACCCACGGCGCACCTGGACGCGGAGGCGGGCCGGACCATGCTGGCCGAACTGCGTGACGGTCTACGGGACCGGACTGTGGTCCTCGTGACGCACAACCCGGACGATATCGACGTCGCTGATGCCCGGCTGGATCTTGACTCCGCGGCTGCCGCGGCTGCCGCGGTTGCTGCGGCCGCCCCGGTTGCTGCGGCCGCCCCGGTTGCTGCGGGCGAAGGGTCCGCCCCGGCGGCGGTTCCGGCGCGGGGATAGCCCGGGCCTGGGCCTGTTGCCCACGGACCGACATGGCGCCGGTTACGGCCCTCTCGGCCTCCGCGAGGGGTTCTGTCAGCCGTCCACATCGTGGAGGTGATGGACGACGTCGTGCAGGAAGTACTGCGCAAAGGTCAGGACGGTGAACACCGAGCCGTTGCTGCGGGTTCCCTTGCGGCCCCAGTCGTCCTCCGGGACGCGGGCGAAGGACGCGGCAATCTGTTCGCCCGCGGCGGTCAGCTCGGCGCCGACCCCGGCCGGGTCGGCGTTGGCATAGTCCTCTTCGATCGCAGTCCGGTCCTGGTCCCAGTCATCGAACCGGGCGTCGTCCTCCGCCAGCATGAGAGACAGCCGGTGATCGAAGAGCGTGAAGACGTCCCGGACGTGGCAGCTGTACTCGAGGACCGACCACGTGGCGTCATCGGGCCGTTCCGCCGCATCCGGACGCCGGACGGCGGCACGCCATCGGGGGAGCATGCTCGTGATGATCCCCGGCGCGGTGGCCGGGGTCCCGACCGAGACATCGAAACCGCACTCTGGGCAGGGCCGTGACAGGACCCAGGTCCAGTCCTTGGTATCCGGGATGATAGGCATTCCAGCAGTGTAAGTGCATTCGGTCCACCGGGCATCCCTGCCCCGGCGGCATCCGGAGCGCGAGGGCGGACGGCGGGGAGCTGTACCGGGAGCGCAACATCGCCAGCACCCTCCATTCGCTGCCGAGGGCGTCGATAACGGCCCGCAAAAGTGCCTGCATCGAATGGGGCTGATCGTCCGGACTTGAGAGATCACGGATGGTCAACGCGTCATGGAGCTCGCCGGGACAGAGGTACGTGGGCATTGTTGGTCCTTATTTTCGGATGTGAGGGGGTTCCTCCCCCAACTCAAATCCGGCGCCAGGTCCAGGTGACTGGAGAAAAGCTCGATGGTCCGGCCCACGCGAAGTCCGGCCAAAACGTCACACCCCACTGGCAGACTGTGATTGTGGAAGCCGTCGGGGATTTCATTCCTTTCAAGGATGAGGGGCAGGGCACGGAGAGGTGCACCGGCTCCGCTCTCGCCTGCGGCACGAATCCCTGCTCGTTTCAGGGTACGGACCCGGGCTTTCAGCCTGGTGTGGACGGCGTTTTGGCCGCACTCCAAATGATCGGCGCGACGGCGGTGCAGGACGCGGCTTTGTTTGGTTTCCGGGCGGCATCGGAGTTCGCCGGCGGCGTGGAGGAACTGTCGCGGCATGTGGAGTATCTCCAGCTCGTGGCGGCCGCGGCGGTGGACCGGACCCGGAAGCAGGCTGCGGCGGACGCCGCGAAGTGTGCTGCCTCGTGGACGACGGGCTGGCGGGACGATTCCGGCGGGAGCGGGGCGACGTTGGCGGCTGTGGCCACCGCGGCTGGTGGGACACGGGCCGGGGATGGTGCTTCGCCCGTTACGGCGGCCGGAGTCTCTAGGGGCGGGGCGGTGTCCCGGTCGGGTGCGGCGGATCCGGTGGATGACGGGTGCCGGAACACCGTGGAGTTCCTGCGGGCACGGCTGCTGATCAGCGCGGCGGAGGCCCGGCGCCGGCTCTCCCTCTCCGGGAAGGTGCTGCCCCGGCAGGGATTTGCCGGGGAGACGCTGCCTGCCGTGCGCGGGGAACTCGGGGCCGCGGTCGCGGCCGGTGAGGTCGCGTCCCGGGCCGCCACGATCATCACCCTGGCGCTGGACCGGGTCCGGCACGCCTGCGACGGGGACGCCGCGGCCCGGATGGAGCACGCCCTGACGAGCACCGCGGCCGGGAACGACGCGGACTTCCTGGTCCGGGTCGCACGCCGCTGGGCGGACGCGATGGACCAGGACGGTGCCGAACCTTCCGAGGAGCTGTTGCGCCAGCTTCAGGGCGCTTTCATCCGCCGGAACCGCCACGGCCTGCACCGCCTGGAGATCTTCGCGACCCCCGACCAGTTCGAGCACCTCCTCACGGTCATGAACACCGCCACCAACCCCCGCACCGGCAACGCGCAGGCGCCGGGCACGGCGCCAGAGGGTGAATC
>NZ_JBFTKM010000013.1:0-107549 GCF_056395945.1 Arthrobacter sp. 05T442
ACCGAGGTCCGGGACCACGAAATCGGTTTCGGCGCCACGCTGTCCCCGATCGCGCTGCGGCACCTTTTCGACCACTCCGCCGTGCACCTGAACGTCGAATGGCGGGACCTGCCCGAGGACGCCTGGCACCGCACGGTCCGGACCATCCAAGGCCGGGAAGTACCCGCCACCGAAACGGTCTGGATGCGCACCCGCGAAGTGTGGATCCACGCCGTAGACCTCGACAACGGCGCTAGCTTCCAGGACATCCCGGAACCCGTGCTCCGCAGGCTGCTGGCAGACATCACCGGCGCCTGGAAGAACCGCGGGAGCGACGCCGGGCTCGTGGTAAAGGTCACCGGCCAGGACCCGGAACCCGTTTTCGGCGGCACCTCCGCGGCGTCCCCGACCATTGTCTCGGGAACGCTCCCCGCCGTCGTCGAATGGGCAGCTGGCCGCGGCACCCGCGGCGTGACCGCCGTCGGGCCCGGCACGGAAGCTTCCCCCAACGGTGGCGGCCGGGTTCCTGCCGCCCCCACATGGATTTGAGCCTGACGCAACGCAGCAGGGTGAATCGGGCAGGATGATTCAGCGCTGCTGGAGATCCGTGGTCCGGCCGGAGCCGATCATGGCAGCAATCTTGTCCTCGAGGGCCGCGACGGTGGCTTCCGGCAGCACTATCAGGCCATCGAGTTCCCGCCGGGCGCGCTTGTACGCTGTCTGCCGTTCGGCCGGCGTGGCCGCGCTGTCGGAGGCGATCCGCAGGAGCTTCCGGGCCGTGTCCAACCGCTGGCGTTCCGGGCCACTGAACTTGCTGTCCTTGATCCGCAGGGCTTCCCTTTCGGCGACGTCGAAAGCCAGCTCGAACCCGTTGACCGCCGCCCGGTACTCCGCCAGGCGTGCCGGCGTCGTGATGTCTCCTGGGGCTGCGGGGCGCAAACCGTCTGCCTCCCGCTTGGCGCGGAGGAAGGCCACGGTAAGGGGTTCGCGGACATCCGTCATGACCGGAAAGTCGATGAGTTTCCCCACGTCCAGCTCGTAGTCCAGCCAGCGCCGGTTTACGGCGTCGTGCGCGCTCATCAGGGCAAGCACGTCCGACTCGCTGGCCCGGGCTGCCTCGGCCGACTGGTTCCGGAGTTTGTACAGTTCCATCCGGCGGCGGTGGCGCCGTTCGCTGGCCCTGGACCACGACCGCGCCCATCCCCCGATCAGTCCGCTCATGGGAAAGATGAGCCACCAATTGTGGCTGACGAAATTGAAGAAGGGATCCACCGCTTCATCGTCCCACCCGCCCTGACCAGTCTCAAGAGCCTGCCCACGTCCCCGGGTCGACGAAACCCGAAGCCCGGGCAACCCGCGTTCCTGGACGAGCAGGGCGCCGTTCATGGGCACGGAAAGCCCCCTTTCGCAAGGGGGCTTTCCGTGCATGCCGTGATCGGAGCCGGCAGGTAAGCAGGGTCCCGGCCCCGCGTCAATCCTCGTGCTTGACCTTGTGGACCTTGGTGACGATGGTGGGGCATGGCACGTTCAGCAGCACAGCGTGGGCCGTGGAACCCAGCACCAGGCGGGAGAAGCCACCGCGGCCACGGCTGCCGACCACCAGAAGCCGCGCGTTTGATGCGATGTCCACGAGGGCCTTCGCCGGTTCCGTGTCCGTTTCGAGGCGCTGGTTGATGACGAGATCCGGGTACTTGTCCGTCAGCCCGGCCACCGATTCGCCGAGGACTATCCGGTCCTCCTCGACGATCGTCTCGGCGAGACCGCTGGAGGGCATCGCGCTCTCCACCCACCTCGCCGGGCTACGGAAGGCGAGTACAACGGTCAGCTCGTCGCCCTCCCTGTCTGCCTCGGCGGCGGCCAGCGAGACCGCCTGCAGGGACTCCTCGGATCCGTCCACGCCCACTACAACGCCTTTGTTGCCCGTGCCCCGATCAGGCGGGATCACGGCGACGGGGCTGTCCGAACCGGAGACAACCTGCAGGGCGCGGTCCGTTACGGGACCGCCATCGAGCCAGTGCTTGTCGTGCGTACCGATGACCACCAGGGAGGCTTCCTTGGAGGCCTCGCGGAGCGCCGAACCGGCACTGCCGTGGCGGAGCTGGATGTCGAACTCGACGCCGGGCACCTTCTCGTGGGCGCTGGTTTGCGCCTTCTGGAGCAGCTCCATCCCCGCTTCCCGGATGAGTTCGTGGTACTGGAAGTCCGGGGACATCCACCGGTCATCCACTGCGTGGACGGCGACAATGGGGAGTTTCTGCCGGGCCGCGCGCTGGAGGGCCCACGCCAGCGCGGCCTCGCTTCCCGCAGACCCGTTGATACCGACGACGATTGCTTTGTTCATTCTGAATCCTGCTCTTTTCCGTCGCGTGAGCTGTGTCGTGATCTGTGTATCGCATGATCCGGCCGGCAGTATCCACAGGCTGCCGACACTTCAGTGTGCTTCGCCGGCCGAACACCAGTTAGGGCCATAAGCCCTCACAGCCGTCACAGCCGCCGTGGCCTGGCCTAGTAGCCGCTGGGCTCGGTCTCGAACTCGGGCTCCCGGGGTGGCCCCTCATGATGGACCGGGCGCAATGCCGCCGTGTGTTCCAGCCAGATCAGGGCGTCGTAGCGTTCCCCCATACGGGTCGGGACATAGTTTCCGAGCTCCCTCTCCGGGTGGTAGACGACGCCGATTGCCCGGTGGCCCAGCCAGGTGGAGAGCCACGGACCGGACCTGTCGTCGCCGAACTCGAGGACGGCGGGAACGCCCAGGGACTGGTGCAGGAAGTCCTCGTGACTGCCCGGACGCGCCTCCGGCACCGTGAGGATTCGCTCCGGGCTCCCCCAGGCGTCGGCGGCCAGCACGGATCCGCGGTGGGACGCGAAGCCCACCAGCATGACGCCGTCGCCGGCGTGCCGTTCGCGCAGCAGCTGCCCGACGTTGACCATGCCGTCCTGCGCCATGTCCGTCGCACGCGCATCGCCGACATGCGTGTTGTGCTCCCAAATGAGCCCTTTCGACGCCGCGCCGAGGTGCCGGCTGAGGCGGTCAATGGTGTCCGCCATGTGGTGGTCGCGGATGTTCCAGGACTGCCGGTCCCCGCGGACCATGATCCGGTAGTAGTGCTCCGCGTTCGCGGCGACCTCGGCGTTCTGCACGGCATCGAAGGCGTCCTCGTCATGGATGCCGGGGCTGAAGACCCGGTTCCTGACCTCGGTCAGGAGGGCGACGACGTCGGCCTCGCAGGACTGCGGCACGAGCCGCGTGCTCCACGCGTACTTGTGCGGGTCCTCGTGGTGGGGCAGGAAGCACTGCCAGGCGCGCATGGCCGCTGGGACGGCGTCCGGGACGTGCTCTTCAAGCCAGCCGATGATCTCGCGCAACGAGTCCCACAGGGAGTAGACGTCGAGTCCGTAAAAACCGACGCGCTTATCCATCGGACGTCCCGCGTTCCAGGTACGCAGCCAGTCGAGGAAGGCGGCCACTTCCTCATTGGCCCACATCCACGTAGGCCAGCGTTCGAACCCGGCCAGCAACGCGTGGACACCCTGGTTGTGCCCGTCCTGGCCGCGGACCCAGCGGTTGATGCGCCAGCAGTCGGGCCAGTCCCCCTCCACGCCGATCCAGTTGTAGCCTTCCTCCGCGATGAGCCGCCTGCTGAGCGTGTCCCGCCAGGTGTAGAACTCATGCGTGCCGTGCGAGGCTTCGCCGATGGCGACGAAGCGGCAGTCCGCGGCACGCCGGACCAGCCCGTTCAGGTCCCTGTCCGTCTTGAGCGGTCCGGCGAGGGCGTGGATCTCCTGCAGGACCGAGGTTTTGGTGACGGCGACGGGATTCATCGGGGGTCCTCGATCGAGATCTTTTCGAGGTGTTCGGGAACCCTCGCCCGCCAGCCGAGTTCGCGTTGGATCCGGATGCGCAGGGCATCGGACGCGTCGGGCTCGCCGTGGGTGATGTAGGTCATGCGAGGCTCCTTCTCTGCTGCCTTCATCCACGCGATGATGCCATTGGCGTCCGCGTGGGCGGAAAGGCTTTCCATCTGGATGACTTCAGCCCGGACTTTGACGTCCTCGCCGTAGATGCGTAGTTCGCGCTCGCCGGCGGCGAGCGCGGCCCCCCGGGTGCCCCCGGCCTGGAAACCGCTGAGGATGATGGCGTTCTTCGGATCCGGGCCGTAGGTCGCCACGTGGTGCAGGATTCGTCCACCAGTGAGCATGCCGCTGGCCGAGATGATGATCATCGGACCGCCCCGCAGGTTCAGGAGCTTGGAGTCGTCCACCGTCCGGACGAGCTTGGCCAGCTTGTACATGTTCTCGTATTCATCCTGCTTGAGGTGGTGCTCCTCGCGGTGCCGCTGGTACATCCCGGAGGCGTCGATGGCCATGGGGCTGTTCAGGTACACGGGGATGTCCGGAATCGCGTTCTTCCTGCGGAGCCGGGACAGGAAGAGCATGAGCGTCTCCGCCCGGCCGACGGCGAACGCGGCGAACATGATGACCCCGCCCCGTTTCGCGACGCGGGTGATGATCTCCCCGAGCTGCTTCTCCGGATCCTCGGCAGAGTGCTCCCGGTTGCCGTAGGTCGATTCAGTCACAAGGACGCCCACCCCGCCGAGCGGCCGGGGCGGGTACATGAAGGGGTCATCGGCGCGGCCCAGGTCCCCCGTGAAGTGCACCGAGTGGGAGCCGATCCGGAGATGGACCTGTGCGGCGCCGAGGATGTGGCCCGCAGGCACGAACGTCAATTCAATGCCGCCGCCGAGCTCCAGGGGATCGTCAAAGCCGTGGACCCTGAAGCTGTTCAGCGACTTGACCGCATCAGCGGCCGTGTACAAAGCCAGGGCCGGGCTGTGCCTGGATGATGCCCGCTGTGTCGCGTACCTGGCTTCCTCCTCCTGCAGGTGCCCGCTGTCGGGGAGGATGAGCTTGCATAGGTCCGTGGTGCCGTCCGTGGCGTGGACGGGCCCGGCAAACCCGTCACGGACCAGTGCAGGAACGTAGCCGGTGTGGTCCAGGTGCGCATGCGTCAGGACGACGGCGTCGATGGACTGGGGCGGGACCGGGAAGGGGGCGCGGTTGCGGTCGCGGCTGCGTTTGTAGCCCTGGAAAAGTCCGCAGTCGACCAGCACGCGTGTGCCCCCGGATTCGACCAGGTAGCGGGAGCCGGTGACGGTATCGGTCGCTCCAAGGAACTTCAGGCTCGGCTGCTGGTGTTTCATGGTGCTCCCGTTCCGGTGCCCGTGTCCGTCCGGCAACGGGCTGACAGGGCCACGACGGGTGCACGGACGAGAACCCGCTGGACCGCTGCATCCCGATGTACCCCCAAGCTTCCGCTCAAGCCGGGTCCGCCCCTAGGGCCAAAAGTCACGTCCGGGACCGCCTCCTGCGCCCCGGTAGGATTTCCGGACAGGCGTTTTCGGGCGCAGAGCCGGACGCCGGAATCGGCGCACCCCCAGTGGCAAGGACACACCATGAGCAAGAAATCCACCCGGGGACCGGCGCACCCGGGCCGCCCCTGGACCGCCCTCTACAGCCCGGGCGTTCCCACGGACCTGGCGCTCCCCAAGGGCTCCCTCGCGGACTTGATGGACGCGTCCGTGCGGCGCTACGGGTCCAAACCGGCCCTGGAGTTTTTCGGGGCGCAGACCAGCTACCGCGAACTGGGCTCGCTGATCAGTCGCGCGGCCGCCGGGCTGAAGGAGCTGGGTGTTAAGGCCGGGGACCGGGTAGCGCTCGTCCTGCCGAACTGCCCGCAGCACATCATTGCCTTCCACGCCGTGCTGCGCCTTGGCGCCGTGGTCGTGGAACACAACCCGCTGTACACGGACCGCGAGCTGCGGCACCAGTTCGAGGACCACGGGGCCACTGTGGCTGTCGTCTGGGACAAGGCCGTGGACCGGGTGCGGCAGCTGCGGGCCGACGTCGGGCTGACAAAGATTGTCTCCGTGGAGCTGATCCCGGCGATGCCGCTGCTTCAGCGGGTCGCGCTGCGGCTTCCGTTGCCCGCGGCGCGGAAGGCACGCGCTGCCCTGTCCGCGGGAAAAGTCACGGGCCGGACGCACCCAGGGCCGGTCCCCCGCCCGGTCCTGCCGTGGAAGGAACTTTTCGAGGCGGGGGTGCTGAAGAAGAAACACCCCCGCCCATCAGCCCAGGACCTCGCCGTCATCCAGTACACGTCCGGCACCACGGGCCAGCCCAAGGGCGCCATGCTCACCCACGCGAATCTGCAGGCCAACGCCGCACAGGGGCGGGCGTGGGTGCCCGGGTTGAAAGAGGGCAAAGAAACCGTCTATGCGGTCCTGCCCATGTTCCACGCCTACGGGCTGACCCTGTGCATGACGTTTGCGTTGAGCATCGGCGCGAAACTCGTGCTGTTTCCCAAGTTCGACGTCGACCTTGTGTTGAGGGCCCTCAGGAAGTCACCTGCCACGTTCCTCCCGGCCGTGCCCCCTATCTACGACCGGATCGCTGCCGCCGCGGCCGAGCGCGGCGTTTCGCTGGCCAGTATCCGCTTTTCCATTTCCGGGGCCATGAACCTTCCGGCGTCGACCGTGAAGACCTGGGAAGAAGCGACCGGCGGCTACTTGATCGAAGGCTACGGGATGACCGAGACCTCCCCCATCGCCCTGGGCAACCCCTTCGGTCCCAGCCGGAAGCCCGGGACCGTGGGAGTGCCGTTCCCGTTGACGGATATCCGCGTGGTGGACCCGCAGAACGTGCTGATCGACCGCGCCCCGGGCGAGGAGGGCGAACTCCTGATCCGCGGGCCGCAGGTTTTCTCCGGCTACTGGAACCGCACGGCGGAAACCGAAAATGTGCTCCTGGAGGGCGGCTGGTTCCGCACGGGCGACATCGTCTATGTGGACAAGGACTATTTCGTCACCATCCGGGACCGGATCAAGGAACTGATCATCACCGGCGGGTTCAACGTCTCGCCCTCGGAAGTCGAGGACGTCCTGGCCGACTATCCGGGCGTTGTGGAGGTGTCGGTGGTGGGCTTGCCCCGCCCCGGAGGCGGCGAGGACGTGGTGGCGGCGGTGGTCCAGGCTCCGGGGACCGCCCTCGACGCCGGGGCGCTCCTGGCCTTCGCCCGGAAGAACCTGGCGGCCTACAAGGTGCCGCGCCGGGTCGAAGTCCTCGAGATGCTGCCGCGGTCCCTCATCGGCAAGGTCCTGCGCCGCGAAATCCAGGGCATCCTCACGGCCCGACGGTAGCCCGCGGTTCGTGGCTGCGGCCGGAGGACAGGGCTGCCGGGGTCCGTCGGGCGGCCGTCCGAATTTGCCAGGACCGGGCGGATCGCTTGCGGCGCTCCGGGCAAGCTGATAGGCCTGAAGGTATCGTGCGTAGTGGCAGATCAGCGCACCCCCATCCGGTGGTGTTGGCAGAAGGGAAGTTCACCGTGACCCGCAAGACTCCTCACATCGAGGAATTTGACGAAAAAGACCTCGTGGTTGAAGACGGGCCGAAGAGCTGGGCGGCCGGCATTCCGGGCGTCTACCATTCCATGAAGCCGGCTCTCGAACAGATGGGCCTGAACCGTACCCGCAAGACCGTGATGGCCATGAACCAGAAGGACGGGTTCGACTGTCCGAGCTGCGCCTGGCCGGACCCGCATCACCGCAAGGCGTTCGAGTTTTGCGAAAACGGTGCCAAGGCCGTCACGTGGGAAGCGACGCAGATCGTGGTTCCCAGCAGTTTCTGGGCGGAGCATTCCGTCAGCGAGCTGCGCAGCCGCACCGAATACTGGCTCGGCATGCAGGGCCGGCTCACGGAGCCTGTCTACAAGGCGGCCGGCGAGGACCACTACAAACCGGTCACCTGGGACGAGGCCATCAAGATCCTCGGCAACAAGCTCAAGAGCCTGGAATCCCCGGACGAAGCCGTCTTCTACACAAGCGGCCGCGCCTCGAATGAGGCGGCCTTTCTCTACCAGCTGTTCGCCCGCGGCTACGGCACCAACAACCTGCCCGACTGCTCCAACATGTGCCACGAATCCTCCGGCTGGGGCATGGGCCAGACCATCGGCATCGGCAAGGCCACCGTCAGCTTCGACGACTACGCCAACGCGGACCTCATCATCATCATGGGCCAGAACCCCGGCACCAACCACCCCCGGATGATGACCGAACTTGAAAACTGCAAACACAACGGCGGTCAAATCGTCGCCGTCAATCCCCTGCCGGAGGCGGGCCTGCGCCGCTACAAGAACCCGCAGCAGGTCAACGGAGTCATCGGCCACGGCGTCCAGATCGCCGACCAGTTCCTGCAGATCCGCATTGGCGGCGACATGGCACTGCTGCAGGCCGTCTCCAAGAGGGTGCTCGATGCGGAGGCCAGGAACCCCGGAACGGTCCTGGACCACGCGTTCCTGGCTGAGCACTGCGAAGGTCTTGAGGAGCTCCGGGCGCACCTGGGCGAACTCGACGAGCAGGCAGTGCTGGAGGCGACAGGCCTGCGCACGGAGGACATCGATGAGCTCGCCGCCCGCTACTTGAAGGCCGAGAAGGTCATCATCACGTGGGCCATGGGGATCACCCAGCAGAAGAAGGGGGTCGCCACCATCAAGGAGATCATCAACCTTCTCCTGTTGCGCGGGAACATCGGCAAGCCAGGCGCCGGAGCCTCTCCCATCCGCGGGCACAGCAACGTCCAGGGTGACCGCACCATGGGAATCTGGGAGCAGATGCCGCAGTCGTTCATGGACGCCCTCGGCGAGGAGTTCGGTTTCGAACCGCCCCGCGACCACGGCGCCGACGCCGTCGAAACCATCAACAAGATGCGCGACGGCGAGATCAAGGCCTTCGTGGCCCTCGGCGGCAACCTCGTGGCTGCCATCTCGGACACCCACGCCGCCGAGGCCGCCATGGAAAACACCGAGATGACGGTCCAAATCTCCACGAAGCTGAACAGGTCGCACACCGTGACCGGCCGGGAAGCACTGATCCTGCCGACCATGGGCCGCACCGAGATCGACATCCAGGAGTCCGGACCCCAGTTCGTGTCGGTGGAGGACACCGTCTGCGCAGTGCATCCGTCCTGGGGCAAGGTTGAACCCGTTTCGCACAACCTGCTCTCCGAGCCGGCCATCATCAGCCGGCTCGGCAAGGCAGTCGTGGGCGACAAGATCAAAGCCGACTGGGACGGCTTTGAGAGGAACTACGACCTCATCCGGGATCACATCTCGCGCGTGGTGGGCGGCTGCGAAAACTACAACGAAAGGATCCGGCAGGACGGCGGCTTTATCCTGGAGAACGGCCCCCGCGACTCCCGCACCTTCCCGACGCCGACTGGCAAGGCCGTCCTCACTGTCAACGAGCTCGAACACGTGGAGCGCCCCGCCGGCACGTTGATCCTGCAGAGCATGCGTTCCCACGACCAGTTCAACACCACTATCTATTCGCACAACGACCGTTACCGGGGCATCAAGAAGGGACGCCACGTGGTGTTCGTCAACCCGGAGGACCTTGCTGAACTGGGACTGGCCGACGCGCAGTACGTGGATATCCGCGGAGAGTACCAGGATGGTGTGGAACGGGTGCTCCGCAAGTACCGGGTGGTTTCCTACCCCACCGCCCGTGGCTGTGCGGCTGCCTACTACCCTGAGGCCAACGTGCTGGTGCCGCTGAACCACACGGCTGAAGGCAGCAACACACCGATATCCAAAGCCGTGATTGTCCGGCTCGAACCCAGCCTGGACCAGACACCGGCGGATTCGCCCCCCGCAACGGCAGATGCAGCCGCACCCGGCGCGTCCTGACCCCGGCGCGTCCTGACCCCGGCACCCGCTGACCCCGGCACCCGCTGACCCCGGCGCTTCCTGGGCCGGGGCACGCGGGCCCGGGGGCCCGGCGGAAATCCGGGCAGTACAAGCCCAGCAGTGAAAGCCCCAGCAGAGCAGAGACCGCGTTCCCCGACGGGAACGCGGCCTCCTCCATGCCGAACCGGCCTTACTGGGCCCTCTTGGTCCAGCCTTCTTCGTCCGGGCCGCCAGCCTCCCCGTGCTCGCAGAGCTCGATGACTTTGTTGGATGCGGCGTGCACGGCCTCCTGCGTACTCTTCCGGCCGTTGGTAGACGCGGTGCCGGCGGCGTAGCCAACAATGAAGGCGCTGATGGCGTCGGCGTGCGGGCCGACGGCCTTCTCGGACTCCTGCGCAACCTGGACGATCTTTTCGTGGTCGACTTCCAGATCCAGGATCTGCAGGGCCTGAATGAGCCTGCTGCTCCAGTGCCGCAGTGAGCTGTCTTCCTCTCGGGACAAAGTCATGGCTACTCCTCTTCGTGGGTGCGTGAACGGATCCTCTACCCCTCAAGGGTTAGCACCCGCGCCCGCGATGTGCAACGCGACACAGCGGCTCCCGCATCAGCTCCAGAGCGCAACATGGAACTTGGACCCGCGGCGTTCGAGGCCGCGGGAGCCGCCCGGGGCAACCATCGCGGCCGTGGCATCCGCCGAACTGACAAACCGTTGCAGGGTCTGTGCCAACGTGGTGGTCCGGTGCCGGTCCAGGGTACTGACCCACCACAGACCGGAGATCGGGGTCCCGGCGACCGGCACCCGGGCCAGGGATCCCTTCCGGATTTCGGCGCGCACGATGTGCCCCAGGGCAAGCATGGTTCCTTCGCCCGCCCTGACGGCGGCGAGGGCGTCTGTTTCGCTGCTGAGCCGGACGATCTCCGGAGCCACCCCCATGGACGCCAGCCATCGGCCTTCCTCGGTGCTTTCCTGGATTCCGGCGGGCCCGGCAAACCACGGTCTGTCGAGCAATTGGGGCAGCGCGACCGGGCCGTGCAGCGCGGCGAGCGGATGATCCGCCGCCACAATGAAGACCCGCTGATACCGCAGGAACGGGACCGACTCCAGGCCGGCGTCGGCTGCGGCTGGACTGTCCGGCGCCGGCCGGGCCCCGAGGGCGATGTCATAAGCCTGCTCCAGCAGCAGCGAGGCAACGTCTTCCGCGGCTTCGACCACCACGTCCACGGTTGCGCCGGGAACACGGCGCGTAAAGACATCCAGCAGCCGTCCGGCGGCGTGTTCCGCAAAGGGCGCCGTCGCCACGATCTTCAGGCGTCCGGCGTCGGTTGTGGCGTTGGCCACCTCCCGCCGCGCCCGGTCCGCGAGGCCGACGATTTCCTGCGCGTATTCCGCCAGCGCCCGGCCGCCCGGGGTCAAGGCGATGCCGCCCTGGGCGCGCACGCAGAGGGGGTCGTTGAGGTCCTGCCGGAGCGCAGCAAGGGCAGCGGACACAGCGGGTTCGGTGACCCCGAGGGCTTCTGCGGCCGCGCGAAGGGAGCCCAGCCTGGCCACAAGGGCGAACGTCCGCAACTGGCTCAATGTCATCGCCACAGCGTCATAACCTTTCGCTTATGACGATATTGACACTCCCTTTGCACCGGGGCAAGACTGGCCTCAATCCGGCTCTGCGCAACCGCCGTACACCCTTCTGTACCTCCGCTGCCCACCGCTGGCGGGTCTTTGGAATGAGGTAGGGACTATGCAGATTCCGGCTCCCTTTGACTATGTGCGCGCCACGACCGTGGAGAACGCCTTGGAGCTTCTTTCACGCCACGGCCCGGACTCCCGGGTCATTGCCGGGGGCCACAGCCTCCTGCCAATGATGAAGCTCCGGCTCTCCCGGCCGGAATGGCTGATCGACATCAACGACCTTTACGAGCTCGACTTCATCCTCCGCGACGGCGACAGGCTCCGCGTCGGTGCCATGACCCGGCACACGGCACTCCTGGAGTCGGCGGAGATGGCAGGGCTGTTCCCGATCGTGCGGGACGCCGAATTGGTGATCGCCGACCCGGTTGTGCGCAACCGTGGCACCATCGGCGGCTCACTGTGCCAGGCGGACCCTGCCGAGGACCTCTCCACGGTCTGTGATGTGCTGGGTGCCGAGGCAGTCATCCGCGGACCCGGCGGCGAACGCATCCTGACCATGGCCGAGTTCCACCGGGGGCCCTATGAAACCGGAGTTGGACAGGATGAGCTGCTGTGCGAAGTCCGCTTCCCCATCCGCCCGCGCTCCGGCAGCGCCTACGAGAAGGTTGAACGCCGGACGGGCGACTGGGCAGTCGCCGCGGCCGGCGCCGCTGTCCGGCTCACTGCCGAAGGTCTGATAGACGACGCCGCCGTCGGACTCACAGCGCTCGGCGCCGGTCATCTGGTCACCGAGGTTGCGGCCCTGCTGCGGGGGCAGCGCCCCGATGGGGAGTTGTTCGTTGAGGCCGGCCGGCTGGCAGCCGCCGCCTGTGACCCGGTGCAGGACCAGCGCGGACCGGTCGACTACAAACGGCACCTGGCCGATGAGCTCACCAGGCGGGCATTGCGGCGGGCCTGTGCCCGCGCCGCCCAGACACAGGAAGGCTGAAGCTGATGCAGATCAGCATGCGCGTGAACGGCAACGAAGTCACCAGCGAGATTGAACCCCGGGTATTGCTGGTCCATTACATCCGCGAGGTTCTCGGCCTCACGGGTACGCACTGGGGCTGCGACACGAGCAACTGCGGGGCGTGCGTGGTCCTCATGGACGGGCAGCCCGTGAAGTCGTGCACCGTCCTCGCCGCCATGGCCGACGGGCACGACATCCGGACGGTGGAAGGGCTGGCAAGTGGAGGATCCCTCGATCCCGTCCAGCAAGGCTTCATGGAAGAACACGGGTTGCAGTGCGGATTCTGCACGCCCGGAATGATGCTGACGGCCCGGGCCCTGCTGGACAAGAATCCACATCCCGATGACCTGGAGATCCGGCGGGCCATTTCGGGGCAGATCTGCCGGTGTACCGGCTACGCCACGATCGTGCGTTCGGTGCAGTGGGCCGCCGCCCACCCCGCGGGCGCCGGCGCGGACACCGTCACCGCGGACAACGCGGACACCGTCACCGCAGGCGCACACACCCAGGACTCAGAGGTGAAGGCATGACCGTCATCCACGAGCGGCCGAGCAACCCGGCCGCCGGCGACGAGGACCGGCCGATCGGCTACGGCCGCATCCAGCGGAAGGAAGACCCGCGCTTCGTCCGCGGAAAGGGCAACTACATCGATGACATCGTCCTGCCGGGGATGCTTCATGGCGCCATCCTGCGGGCCCCTGTGGCCCATGCCCGTCTCGTATCCATCGACACCGCCAAGGCCCTGGCGCATCCCAAGGTCGTCGCCGTCATCACCGGCAAGGACCTCCTCGGCCTCAAACTCGCGTGGGCTCCGACGCTCTCCGCCGATGTCCAGGCGGTCCTGGTTACGGACAAGGTGCGGTTCCAAGGGCAGGAGGTCGCCTTCGTCGTCGCCGAGGACCGCTACGCTGCGCGGGACGCCCTGGAGCTGATCGACGTTGAATACGATGTCCTGCCTCCGCTGGTCGACGCCCGCAGGGCCCTCGATCCGGACGCGCCGGTGATCCGCGATGAGATCCCCGGCCGGAACGACAACCGGATCTTCGACTGGGAAATGGGAGACAAAGCGGAAACCGAGGCGGTGTTCGCCGCTGCCGACATCGTCGTCAGCCAGGAGGTCGTCTATCCCCGGGTCCACCCCGCCCCCATGGAAACCTGCGGCGCCGTCGCCGACTTCGACGCGGTCAGCGGCAAACTCACCCTCTATGAGACAACACAGGCCCCTCATGCCCACCGGACGTTGTTTGCGATAGTCGCCGGCATCCCGGAACACAAGATCCGCATCGTGTCCCCGGACATCGGCGGCGGGTTCGGCAACAAGGTCGGCATCTATCCTGGCTACATCCTCGCCGTCGTCGGCTCGATCGTGTCCGGCCGCCCGGTCAAGTGGGTGGAGGACCGCTCCGAAAACCTGATGTCGACGTCGTTCGCCCGCGACTACATCATGCAGGGCGAGATCGCGGCCACCAGGGACGGCAGGATCCTTGCAGTCAGGGCCCATGTGCTGGCCGACCACGGTGCGTTCAACGCCACCGCGCAGCCGACCAAGAATCCGGCCGGATTCTTCTCCATCTTCACCGGGAGCTACGACCTTGCGGCGGCCTACTGCTCCGTCACGGGTGTCTACACCAACAAGGCCCCGGGCGGCGTCGCCTACGCCTGCTCCTTCCGCGTCACCGAGGCCGTCTACCTGGTCGAGCGGATGGTGGACATCCTGGCCCGGAAGCTTGAGATGGACCCCGCTGAACTGCGGCTGAAGAACTTCATCAGGCCGGAGCAGTTCCCGTACGCCAATAAGACGGGCTGGGTCTATGACTCAGGCAACTACGAGGCAGCCATGCGGCTGTCCATGCAGCTCGCCGGTTATGAGGACCTCCGGCGCGAGCAGAAGGAAAAGCGCGCCCGCGGCGAGCTGATGGGCATCGGCGTGTCCTTCTTCACCGAAGTCGTCGGCGCCGGACCACGCAAGCACTTCGACATTGTGGGCCTTGGCATGGCCGACGGCGCCGAGCTCCGGGTCCACCCGACCGGCAAGGCCGTCGTCCGGCTCTCCGTGCAAAGCCAGGGGCAGGGCCACGAGACGACGTTCGCGCAGATCGTCGCCGAAGAACTCGGCATCCCGCCGGAGGACATCGATGTCGTCCACGGCGACACGGACCAGACGCCGTTCGGCCTCGGCACCTACGGCAGCCGTTCCACCCCGGTCAGCGGCGGCGCCGTGGCGCTCGTCGCCCGCAAGGTCCGTGAAAAGGCCAAGCTGATCGCCGCCGCGATGCTGGAAACCCGCCCCGAGGACCTGGAATGGGAGAAGGGCCGCTGGTTCGTCAAGGGCGACCCGGGCGTGGGGAAGACCATCGCCGAGATCGCCATGGGCGCCCACGGCACGGTGGCCCTGCCCGAGGGCGTGGACGGCAACCTCGACGCCGAGGTCACCTACGACCCGCCGAACCTGACGTTCCCGTTCGGCGCCTACATCTGCGTGGTCGACGTCGATCCCGGCACGGGCCAGGTCAAGGTGCGGCGCTTCATTGCTGTGGATGACTGCGGAACCAGGATCAACCCGATGATCATCGAAGGCCAGGTGCATGGCGGCCTGACCGACGGCGTCGGCATGGCCCTGATGGAAATCATCGAGTTCGACGAGGCCGGCAACTGCCTCGGCGGGTCCTTCATGGACTACCTGATTCCCACGGCCATGGAGGTGCCGGACTGGGAGACCGGGTTTACCGTCACCCCGTCGCCGCACCATCCGATCGGTGCGAAGGGGATCGGCGAGTCCGCCACGGTCGGCTCGCCGCCGGCCATCGTGAATGCCGTTGTCGATGCCCTGGCACCCTACGGCGTCACGCACATGGATATGCCCTGCACCCCGGCCCGCGTCTGGGCCGCCATGCAGGGCCGGGCAAGGCCGCCGATCTGACATGCCCGCTACCGCAGATTCCCTCGCGGCCCGGGCAGATGACCTCGCCGGCCGCCGTGAGCCGTTCGTGCATGCCACGGTGGTCCGTGCCCAGCGGCCCACCAGCGCGCACGCCGGCGACACTGCTTTGGTGCTCCGAACCGGCGAAATCCTCGGCTTTGTCGGCGGAAACTGCGTCGAGGCGTCGGTGCGGGAGTACAGCCTCAGGGCCTTGGTGGACCAGGAACCGCTGCTGCTGCGCGTCGTGCCGGGCGAGCCGTCCCGCACTGTCGAGGAGGGCGCCGTCGAGGTCTCCAACCCGTGCCTGAGCGGCGGGGCGATTGAGATCTTCCTCCAGCCCCGCATCCCCGCGCCGCGGGTCGTGGTGGTCGGCACCACCCCGGTAGCCCGGGCCCTCGCGAGCCTTGGGGCCGGCGTCGGACTGGACGTGGAACTAACCGACGGTGAGTCGGCCGGCCCCCTCGGTGGCGACGCTGCCCTGATCGTCGCTTCGCACGGCAAAGCCGAGGAGGGCGCCTTGGAAGCGGCCCTGCGGGCAGGGGTGCCCTACGTTGCCCTCGTGGCCAGTGAGACCCGCGGGGCCGCCGTGCTCGGTTCGCTCGACGTCGACGACGTCCTGCGCTCGCGGGTGCACACTCCAGCGGGACTCCCGCTCGGGGCGCGGACCCCCGGGGAGGTCGCGCTGTCCATTCTTGCCGAGCTGATCAGCGAACGGAACACGGCACGGAGCACCGCGACGGCTGCATCGCCCGCGTCCCCGGAAGCCGGGGCTCTGGAAACCGCGGTTGACCCGGTCTGCGGCATGTCCGTGCCGGCCGTTGATTCCTCGCTCCACCTTGAGCACAACGGCGTGACCGTCTACTTCTGCTCACCCGGCTGCCGTGCCGCCTTCCGCAAGGATCCTGAGCGCTATGCCCCCGCTACGTGAACCGGGGCCGGTGCCCGGCACGGGGCCGTTTGCGGCGCAGGTGCCCGGGCTCCGGGCCGCCGGCATCATCCTCGCGGCAGGGGCGTCGCGGCGCCTCGGCCGGCCGAAGCAGGTCCTCCCGTACGGCACTGGCGTCCTGCTCGATGCCGTCCTGGCGACTGCCCGGGACTGCGGCTTCGCCCAGACGGTCCTGGCGCTTGGAGGTGCAGCGGCAGAGGTGCAGCAAACCGTCGATACCGCAGGCTGCGACGTGGTGGTCAACCCGGACTTTGGCGAGGGCTGCTCCTCCTCGATAGCCACGGCCCTGGCGGTGCTGCACCCGGAGATCGAGGCCGTGGTGCTCATGCTGGGCGACCAGCCCGGCGTCCGCGCCGGGAGCGTGCACGCCCTCCTCCGGGCCTTGGCGGTCCGCCGGCCCGGCCGCGCGGGTGGCACCGGCATCGCGGTGTGCCGCTATGAGGACGGGATAGGCCACCCGATGGCGTTCACTCAAGGGCTCCTGCCGCAGCTTGCGGGCCTCCATGGGGACAAGGGGGTCTGGAAACTGGTGGAGCAGCGGGCGGCCGACGTCGTGGAGGTCGCCATCCCCGGCCCTGTCCCCCAAGATGTGGACACGGAAGATGACTACCGCCGGGTTTTGGCCGAGCTGCAGGCGCGAGCATGACGACGGTGGCGCGCCCCGGCGCGGAGGAAGATGTGCAGCGGCGCGTCCCGGACGTCGCCACACTGATGGCGGCGCTGGACAGGGACGACTACCTGGCCGACGTCGGACTCGCCACGGCGCTGTTCCTTGCCGTCCGCCTGCCGCAGCCCATCCTCCTCGAAGGCGAAGCCGGTGTCGGCAAGACGGAGGCCGCAAAGGCCCTGGCGCGGACCCTGGACACCCCGCTGTTCCGGCTGCAGTGCTACGAGGGGATCGACGCCGGAGAGGCACTCTACGAATGGAACCACCAGCGCCAGCTCCTCGGGATCCGGCTGGCCGAGGTCCGGGATGCCGCCGTCACGGAGACCGATCTTTTCGGGCCGCAATATCTGCTGCGCCGGCCACTGCTGCAGGCGATCGAGCATCCCGGGCCCCGCCCCGCGGTCCTCCTGCTCGATGAGATCGACCGCGCCGATGCGGAGTTCGAGGCATTCACTTTTGAGCTGCTGGCGGAGGCCGCCGTCACGATCCCGGAGCTGGGCACTATCCGGGCCACCCATCCCCCGATCGTCGTCCTGACGTCCAACCGGACCAGGGACCTGCACGACGCGCTGACCCGCCGGTGCCTGTATCACTGGATCGACTACCCGGGGCCCGCCCGCATCGCCGAGATCGTGCGGCGCCGCGTACCGGCCAGCAGCGGCCCGCTGGCGCTGCAGGCGGCAGCCGTGATCACCCGGCTGCGGACCCTGGACCTTGCCAAGCCGCCGGGAATCTCGGAGGCCATCGACTGGGTGTCCGCCCTCGCCGTGCTAGGGGTCGAGCGGATAGACGCCGCCACAGCGGACCAGACCCTGGGCTCGATCGTCAAGAACCGCGACGACCTGGAGCTCGTCGGCGCGCGCGGGGCAGCCTGGCTCGTGGAGGGTACCCATGGCTGAAGGCACTCTCCTGCCGACCGTTGAGGCAGCGGCATTGTCTGCCGCGTTCGTTATGGCACTTCGGCGCGCCGGCCTGTCATGTTCCCCGGACAGGGCTGCCCGGCTGGCCGAGGCCTTGCAGCTGATCCCTCCGGCCGGGCTCGAACAGCTCTACTGGTGCAGCCGCATCGTGCTTGTGTCCTCCCGGCAGCAGTTGCCCCTGTTTGATGCCGTCTTTGCTGCTGTCTTCAGGGGCGGATTCGCCCCGGACCAGCGTGACGGCCCCGCAGCGCAGGCCGCCGCGCCGCTGGCCGGGCCCGAGGAGCGCACTAGGGCCGCACCGGCGCCCGAGGGTGCGCCCGAGGGTGCGCCCGCCCGGCCACAGTCCCAGCCGCTGGTCGCGTCTGCAGGCCGGGACAGCATCGCGGAGCGCAGCGGAGCCGGAAGGGAGGCCGTCCTGGCCATGGCCTCCACCGAAGAACACCTGCACGAAATGTCCTTCGCGGCACTCTCCGCCGACGAAGTCGTCGAGGTGCGCAGGCTCGCGGGCAAGCTGCTGCTGGCCACGCCGGTGCGCCTGAGCCGCCGCACGCGCAGGTCCGCGCACAGCGGCGCCCGGCTGGACGTCCGGGCAACGGTGCGGGCGGCCCGGCGGTCGGGTTCCGAAACCATGCTGTTGTTCTATGCCCGACGCCGCCGGCAGCGGCGCAAGCTGGTGTTGCTGTGCGACGTTTCCGCTTCGATGGAACCATACTCCCGCGTATTCGTCTCGCTCCTGCAGGGAGCGGTGGCAGGCTCCGGGGCCGAGGCCTTCGTCTTCTCCACCCGCCTGACCCGCCTGACCCGCCAGCTCATGCTGCGCAACCCCGACCAGGCGCTGGCACGGGCTGCTGCAGCCGCCCCCGACTGGGCCGGCGGTACCAGGATCGCCGAGAGCCTCCGCCGCTTCATTGACGAACACGGCCGCCGCGGACTGGCCCGGGGCGCGGTGGTGGTGGTGTTCTCGGACGGCTGGGCCCAGGACGATCCCGGGCAGGTCGCGGCCCAGATGGCCCGGCTGCGGAGACTGGCGTACAGGATCATCTGGGTGAACCCGCGCAAGGCTGCGCCGCAGTATGAGCCGCTGGTGGGCGGGATGGCGGCGGCGCTGCCCTACTGCGACGCCTTCGTGAGCGGACACAGCTACAAAGCTTTGGCAGAGGTGGCCGCCGCAATCAGCGGCGAAGGCCAGTCATCACGCGAGAGGCAAAGGACGAACTAATGCATATCGACAGCGGTTTCTCGGTAGTCGCACCGATCGGGCAGGTATGGAACACCCTCATGGACTTCGAGCGCGTGGCAGGTTGCCTCCCGGGCGCGAAGATCCTGGGCAAGCTCTCAGAGGACGCCTACCAGGTTGGCATGACGGTGAAGCTGGGTCCGGTGACCATGCAGTACAGGGGCCTGCTGAACGTCGTCGAGCGCAATGCGGGTGAACACCGTGCCGTGCTCAGCGGCAAGGCGCAGGAGACCCGCGGGCAGGGCACGGCCGAGGCAACAGTCACCTTGGCCCTGGCCGAAGACGGCGGCACTACGAGCGGCACGGTCAGCGCAGAACTCTCGCTCTCCGGCAAAGCTGCCGCCATGGGCAAGGGCGTGATCGGCAGCGTCACGGAGCAGATGATGTCCCTCTTCGCCAGGAACCTGCAGGCCATGCTGGCGCAGCCCGCACCGGAGGCTGCCGCTCCTGCCGTGACGGCCGCACCGGCGTCCGGGACCCTGACGGAACCGCCCGCAGAAGCGGCGACAGAGGCGGCAGAACCGGCGACGGCACCCGAAACGGCTCCGGCCCCTCCCCCGCCCCTTCCCCCGGGTGCGGGGCCGCAGGCCCCCACGGCCGGGAGCCTGGATGCCGTGAGCCTGGCCAAGGGCGTTGCCGCCGAACAGCTTTCCCACCCCGGAAAGGTGCTCGGCATGATGGCCGTGGTGGCGTGCATCGCTTACTTCGCGGGCCGGCGCTCTGCGCTCCGGATGTGCGGCAGGATCTGAGGCGCGCCGGTGCGTGATGTTCTGGCGGCGATGATGCCGGGCTGGCAGGAGGGCAGCACCGCCGGCCTGGCCACCGTCGTGAGCGCTTACAAGTCGGCCCCGCGGCTCCCGGGAGCCTCCATGCTGGTCACCGCCGACGGCGAAGCGGTCGGTTCGGTCTCGGGGGGTTGCGTCGAGGGTGCCGTCTATGAGCTCGCCACCGGAGTCAAAGAGGACGGCACGCCTGTCCTGGTGCGCTATGGGATCAGCGACGACGACGCCTATGCAGTAGGCCTGACGTGCGGCGGGATCATCGATGTCTTCGTTGAGCCGGTCTCACGCCAATACTTTCCCGAGCTTGGCGGCGTCGCGCAGGATATCGCAGCCGAGCGGCGGGTGGGGGTCGCAACCGTGATCGAGCATCCGGACAGCAGCCGGGTGGGCCGGCACCTCGTGGTCAGGCCGGGCGGAGTCGAGGGTGATCTCGGTTCCGCGCGCAGCACCGACGCCGTCGGCGATGACGCCCAGGGCTTCCTGGCCGCCGGCCGGACCGGCATCCTGAGCTACGGCCCCGACGGCGAGCGCCTCGACACCGGGATGCGGCTCTTCTTCGCAAGCTTCGCCCCGCCGCCGCGGATGCTTGTCTTCGGCGCCATCGACTTCGCCGCCGCACTGGCGCGGATGGGGGCCTTCCTGGGCTATCGGGTCACCGTCTGTGACGCCCGGCCGGTCTTCGCGACGCCAGCCAGGTTCCCTGGCGCGGCGGAGGTGGTCAATGCCTGGCCGCACCGCTACCTTGCGGAACAGTTTGCCAAGGGCCTGGTGGACCAGCGCACCGTCTTGTGTGTCCTGACGCACGATCCAAAGTTCGATATTCCACTCCTTGAAGTGGCACTCCGCGGCGCCCCCGTCGCCTACATCGGGGCCATGGGGTCCCGGCGCACCCATGCGGACAGGATCGCCCGCCTTCGCGAGGCGGGCCTGGGCGAGGCCGAGCTGGCCAGGCTGCATAGCCCCGTGGGTCTTGACCTGGGTGCGCGCACACCCGAGGAGACGGCGGTTTCCATCGCCGCGGAATTCATCGCGGAGCAGTGGAACGGCAGCGGCGAGCCGCTGCGGCGTCTCGACGAGCGGATCCACCACGGTGAGCCGCAGTGATTTCCAACGACGGACGCCCGCCCCCTCCGGATCAGTGCCCGGCGGTTGCCCCTACGGGCGCCAGCAACTGACGGTACCGGGCCGCGTGCTGCTCCAATTCCTCCTGCTCCACCCGGGGTGCCGAGTGCAGAACGAGGGGTTCGGCCATTTCCAGCCCACAAAGGTGCGCGGTGGCGTCCAAAGGAAGTAGGAGCTCAGCCATCGTGTAGCGGTTGTGACCCGTCGGCGCGTAGGAGGATTCGGGGCCGCCGGTCGAGAGCACCAGCTGGAGCCGCTTGCCGTGCAGCGCGTCCCCGCCCGCCCCGTAGGCGAAGCCGTAGGTCAGGACCTGATCCATCCATTCCTTCATGACGCCCGGCACGGAGTACCAGTGCCACGGGAACTGCCAGACGATGGTGTCGTGCCCGCGCAGGAGTTCCTGCTCGCGGACGACGTCGAAGCGGCGGTCCGGGTACAGGGCGGAAAGGTCCCGGACCGTGATGTTGTCCAGGCCGCTGACGGCTTCTGCGAGGTGCGCGGTGATCCGCGAGCTCTCGAGATCAGGATGGGCGACGAGGACGAGGGTGCGGTGTGACGTCATGGAAGGATTGTGCTTCTTTCTGAATCTGAATCGAGACCAACCAGTGCCGCGCTGACCTGCCAGAGGCGGTCCGCGTCAGCCTGGCGGTAGCTGCGCTTTGATGATTTCCTGGCTTTCCTGTTGGCAAAATACTGGCCGGTCACGTGCTCGAGCTCAGGCGCGGAGGCGAGATGGATCGATGTCTGCGCACCCTGCCCGGGGGTCTTCATCCACCGTGTGACCAGCGGCGTCATGACTTTCTGCAGCCGGCCGGGGTCCTCTGCCCCGAACGCCGTGGCTACCACTCCGGGGTGCAGCACGTTGGCTGTGACACCGGTGCCGGACAGGCTGGCCGCCAAGGCATAAGTGAACAGGACGTTCGCCAGTTTCGACTGGTTGTAAGCCCGCTGGCCCGAATAGGACCGTTCGGCCTGCAGATCCTCGAAGTCCACGCGGCCCATGGCCTGGGCACCGGAGGACACCGTGACCACCCGTGCCGGGCTGTCCTCCCTGAGTCGGTCGAGGAGGAGGTTGGTGAGCAGGAACGGTGCGAGGTGGTTCAGGGCGAAGGTGTATTCAACCCCGTCCGAGGTCACGCGCCGGGTGTTCCAGAAGCCGCCCACGTTGTTGACCAACACACCGAGGCGGTCCAGGGTTTGCAGGGCTTCCGCGGCCAGCCTGCGCACCTCGACCTGGGAGGAGAGGTCCGCCACGAATACGTCCACGGGCGCCACGGCGACGGCCCGGATCTCCTCCGCCGCCAGATGCGCCCGGTGAAGATTTCGTCCGGTAATGGCAACCCGGGCTCCCCTCCCGGCCACGCCCAGCGCCGTGGCCATGCCGATCCCCCGCTACCACCGGTGATCAGAACAGTTTTTCCTGCCATGGGCAGCGCTCTGGCCTCGCTCATCTGGGCGTCCTGACTCTGGTGACAACATTCCGGAATGGCCGTAGACAGGGTTGTCTACTTCTGCAGCGAAGGTATCAGACAGACCTGTCTATGCACAAACTGCGCGCCACCAACCCTGCACTGCAGCCCGGGGCGGAAGCCCCCGGCTGCGGGCGGCCGTCCCGCCGTCAGGCGTAAGCTTCATGGCATGGCGAGATACTTCGATGTGCACCCCGAGAACCCCCAGACGCGCTCCATCCACCAGGCGGTGGAAATACTGCGTTCAGGCGGCCTGATCGCCTATCCCACCGACTCCTGCTACGCCCTGGGTGCCCAACTGGGGAACAGGGAAGCCCTGGACCGGATCCGGGCTATCCGGCAACTTGACGACAAGCACCACTTCACGTTGGTCTGCAAGGATTTCGCCCAGTTGGGCCAGTTCGTGCAGATCGACAACGATGTCTTCCGGAGGATCAAGGCTGTCACGCCAGGCAGCTACACCTTCATCCTGCCCGCCACCAAGGAAGTCCCCAAGCGGCTGCTGCACCCCAAGAAGAAGACTGTGGGGGTGCGCATCCCGGATAACCACGTCGTTCAGGCGCTGCTGGCCGAGCTCGGCGAACCGCTGCTCTCCAGCACACTGCTCCTCCCGGATGAGGAGGAGCCCCTCACCCAGGGGTGGGAAATCAAGGAGCGACTCGAGCATGTGGTGGACGCCGTGATCGATTCCGGCGACTGCGGTGCCGAGCCGACCACCGTCATCGACTTCTCCAGCGGCGTCGCAGAGGTCGTCCGTCACGGTATGGGCGACGCGTCCCGGTTCGAGTAGGCGACGAAGCCCGGCCAGGCAGCACCGGCCAGGCAGCACCGGGTTAGGCCGAGGCCGTCCCGCGCGGCTGTCGGTTGCGCATGCGCCGGCGTATGAGGTCAACGGCAGCGAGGAGTCCGGCAAGAGGCGACAGCACGGCGGCGGCGTAAACAAACAGCAGCCAGCTCAGCGTGGTCACGGGCGACTGCCGGGTGCTCAGCAGGGACAGCCCGCCGAGCAGGCCAAGGGCCCAAAACAAGACCACTCCGGACAGCACTGCGGCCGCGGGGAAGTACTCGTTCGTGACAACTTTCTTAAGGGTTTCCATGGACGCTCCTCATGCGTGGCGGTGGGAGAAGTCCGCCGGGATCACTCCAAGTATGGGGCCCCCGGCGGCCGGATTTCCGGAGAATCCCGGGCACGTGATGAAGCTAACTTCCCTGCCGTGAACGAGGCTTGGGAATGCGCCGGCGGAAGCCACGTCCCAGGCGACGGCTCGCCCTTTCTCAGACGGCAGCCCGGACCCGCTGGAGGAACGAATCGAGCACGCGTCCGGCGTTCTCATGCATGCGCCTGGACTCTGCTGCCGGCATCTGACGGCTCTTGGGCCCGTTCAGGCGCTCACCCAGGTAGAGCAGGGCCGCAAGGACTTCGGACAGCTCGGAGTTGCTTTCGGCGCGCTGCCGCAGGAGCCGCAGATGGGCTTCCTGGAGGGCCGGCCCGGGCGCGCAGCCCAGATCACGGTCGAAGAGCCTGCGACAGCGGTCATAGGCCGACAGGCCCTCGACCGGGAGGCCGGCCTGCTCGTAGGCCGTTACCAGTACTGTCCAGGCCCTTTCGTTGAGCGGTTCAGCCCTGATCGCGGCCTGGGCCAGATTGACGGCGGCGTCGGGCTTGTCCAGGAGGGCCGCGGTCTCCGCGGCGAAGATCTGTGCTGCCACTTTGTCAGCCGACTGGCGGTTGCGCGCCTCTTCGGCCCAGTCGGAGGCAAGCTCGAACCCCAGGAGCGGCTCCGCGGAGATCTCCAGCGCCTCGAGCAGCAGAGGGTAAGCCTCGGCGGGAGCAGCCTCGCCGGCAGCCCGGATCAGCTGGCGGAAAATCGAAAGGTCCAGGTCCACGAGCTGCGGATCCAGGACGTAGCCGCTGTTGGCCGTGCGGAGCGGGCCGGTCTTTGTCTGGCCCGGCTGGATCGCCCGGCGGATGCCGCTGACATAGCTCTCAAGTGTTGCAACTGAGCCGTCGCTGGCAGCTTCCCCCCAGAGGATTTCAATCAGCCGGGTCTTCGAAACCGGTGTGCCGAGGTTCAGCAGGAGGATTTCCAGAATGTGCCGGGGCTTGCATCCGCCCATGTCCGCAGCGGTGAGGGCGACACCGTTTCGGCGTACTTCGAACGTTCCGAAAAGGCGAACCGATATTGGGGGTGTAGGCCCGGTCATGTTTTCCACGGTATTCTCCGATTTCCCCAGGTACAACGAAATCAAACGCTGGGCGGAAGGCCGGGACTGCTATGGAACGAGGCGGTACCGAGGCTCTTGTTCCGTCCGACTTTCCAATGACACCGTGACACGCCAATCGTGGCGCAACAAGAACTGAAGCTACCCGATCTTTCGCCCGGAGAAAGACGGGTACAGGGGTCAGTACCGCCGAGTAAACGCGCGGAACGAATAGCAGGTATTCGCACCCGGGAACAGGTAGTTTTGCGTCCACGAGCCGGGAAGTTTCAAGTACCGCCGGGGGCGCCTCGCGGGAGGGACAAAGCCGGGCTCGACAGCGGAATTTCGGCGTTGCCAAAGCACCCCGCGGAGGGGTTCGCGCTACTTCGTGTCGGTCATTTCCTGCGGCACTGCCACCACGTGCCGTTCCGCGCCGTCGCGGAGGACTGCAAGATCAAGTGGCACGCCGATGGCTTCGGCAAAGAGCAGCTTCTGCAGGCTCTCAGCGTTGGAGACCGGGCGCTTCCCCACGCTCAGGACTACGTCACCGGCCTGCAGGCCTGCCCGTTCAGCTGGCGAGCCACTGAGGACTTCGACGACCAGCAACCCCTCCCTGTGTCCGGTCCGGACCACAGCGCTGGGCTGCAGCTGGATGGGGGTGTTCACCAAGCCAAGGTAGGCGCGCCGGACGCGCCCGTCCTTGAGCAGTGACGCAATGATGCGCCGGGACGTGGCGTTGACGGGCACAGCCAGCCCCAGCCCGACCCCGGCCACGGCGGTGTTGATGCCCACAATCCGCCCCCGAGCGTCTGCCAGGGCGCCTCCCGAGCTGCCCGGATTGAGGGCCGCGTCGGTCTGGATCACGTCCTCGATCATGCGCCGGTTGCGCCCGGACCAGACCGGAATCGAACGGCCAAGTCCGCTGACGACGCCGGCCGTCACGGAGCCCGACAGGCCGAACGGATTGCCCACGGCGATGACCAGCTGGCCGACCTTGAGCGACTCGGCGTCGCCCATTTCCGCCGGTGCCGCGGTGGGGGCCTTGCCATGGACGACTGCAAGATCCGAGAGCGGGTCTGCGCCCACAACCTCCACGGCCGTCCTCGTGCCGTCGGCAAAGACGGCGTGACCGCCCTGGGCGCCGCCCACGACGTGGGCGTTCGTGACGAGGTACCCGTCGGAAGTGAACAGCACCGCCGAGCCGGCTCCCGCCCGGAACCTGCCGGCGCGCGAGTTGGCGGTCATCTCGATCGCGGCGACGTGCGGAGTGACGGTTTCCGCGACGCGGATGACTGTTGCGGAATACGAATCCAGCGGGTCCTCCGACGCGTCGGATCCTGACACCCTGCTGATGGCTGTGGCCACGCTGCACCTCCTGCGAACCGGTACTCATCTAAGTGAACCACCGGCGCCGCGGCGGTAGTCCCCGGGCCCCTACGCCGTCAGAGAAATGCGACGCATGAAGCGGCGCCGTGGCAAGAGTTCATGCCGCCGCCGGCCCCGGACTAGGCTCGGGAGTAGACCAGACCGACAGCCGCAGGAGGAACCCACGTGAACGCAGCGTCCGATTCATCCGGACCCCTGCCGCTGCCGGGCCTCACCTGGGGCATCAAGCGCAGCTTCATCACCTACATCCGGGAACTGCCGGACGGTGCCGCCTCCGCGGCCGACGGCGCCGCCGCGCTGGACTCCGGCCTGTTCTGCTTCGCCCCCGGAGACTCCGACTACGATCTGGCCAGTGGCAGGGGCCTGCTGCGCTTCCGCGGTGACGTCCGGGTCGCCGGTCATCACGGAATGATGTTTGTCCGGCTGCTGGACCCCTGGATCGAGTTGTCCGGCAGCCGCGGGATTCTGTCCATCAGTACCGGCGACGTCGACGGAAAGGGCCGCGTTGAGGTTGCCGTCCTGCGCGCCGGGCTTCCCCGCTCCTTCGAGGGGTTCCTGGTCTGGGACCACGTGGGGGTCGTGATCTCGCAGGAGGGTTCCGAGCTGTTCGACGGCCAGTACGCTGCCGGCCAGCCCATGGACCCGCTCTCCATCCGCGTGCCCGCGTGAGGCGGCGCTAACGGAGCCTGGCAGGCCGTACCCGGACCGGCGCGAGGATCCCGATCAGGCAGACGGCCGTGATCGAGCCGGCAGCCATGATCGAGGCGAGCACCACGATCTGGAAACGCCCTGCCTCCAAAGTCGACACTCCCCCGAAGATCGCACCGACAAACGCCCCCGGCAAGGTGACCAGACCCGTCGTCTTGGTCTGGTCGGTCGACGGAATGAGGGCCGAGTACACGGCGCGCCGCGCCAGCTCCAGCGTCGACTGCCGCCGCGTAGCACCCAAAGCCAGCCACGCCTCAACCTCGTCCCACCGCTCGTTCACGGTCTCGGCAAAGTGGCGGCCTGCGAGCGTGGCGATCGACATCGCGTTGCCGATCACGATTCCGCCGATCGCCAGGGCGTAGCGCGGCGTGAACGCGATCGCACCTGTGCCGAATACCACCACCAGCGTGGCACCGATTCCCGCGGCCATGGAACCACCGACCAGCGCCAGCCGGCCCCACGTCCAGCCGATGCGTCGTGAGGCTGTCACGGCGGCGACGGTGAACATGACGAGCAGCGCGGCGGCGACCCAGGCGGGGCTGGTGATCACGCCGCCCAGAACCAGGCTGATCACCGCGAGCTGTGCGGCCCCGCGAAGGATGGCGAGCACCGGAGCGGCGCTGTGCGGGGTGCGGAATGCTGCCAGGACGCCGACCGTCAGCATCATCAGGAGCACGACGCCCAGCATCGTCGGGAGGAAGGCGGCAAGCTCGGTCATCAGGCAAGCCTATAGACCGCGTTATGGCCGTGCCGGCACCGGCCTGTTCCGCGGCCGGCAGCTGGGCCCAGGCACCGGGCGGCCGCCGGTTCACCTCTCAGGCGTCATTCCGCCTGCGGCACCTGCTGGGCTGCCCCGAAGAGCCAGCCCGAGACGTCGCTGCGCAGGACAACATGGGGGCCGCCGGTGGCACTGACGCTGCCGTTGGGGACGTAGTATCCCCGGCCCGCGCCCGGTCCGCCGGCTGCCCGGTCCAGGGCCTCCGTAAGGCCTCTGCTCAGGTGGCCCTGAGGTCCCAGCGACCGCAGCTCGTCCAGTTCCCCTGGCGTGAGCCTTCCCAGCACTGCAGCTATATCGGCCATCATGGATCCCTTCGGGCGGATGGTGCCTATGGAATCAGGCTAGGACACGGAAATTAACGGCGCGTGACGTCCCGGTGACCAGTGTCGAACGCTTCCTGCACGGCGGGATCCTGGCCCGTCGCCGCGGGATGTCGTGAGGGTCACTGCCCCGGAGCCCCCGGTTCCCAGCAAATTCAAGGTGGGATGCTGTACCGTTCAATCCCGGAAACCCCGACCAGCACCAGTGATACAGCAATCGAAATGAGTACCCAACACGTGGCAACCGATTATGACGAAGTCCGATCCGACGTCGCGGAATCACGCAACGCTTCTTTGGAGGCCCTCCGCTCCGCAAACGCACCTGACGCGCGCAGCGTCGTCCGTGAACTCGACGAGGCGGACACTTCCGAAGGCGTTGAGCTTCCGGGCGCTGACCTGTCCGGCGAGGAACTGACGGTCACAGTCATTCCGCAGAAGGACGACGAGTTCACCTGCTACTCCTGCTTCCTGGTCCGTCACCGCTCCCAGCTGGCCCGCGAAAAAGACGGGCACGCATACTGCGCTGACTGCCTCAGCTAAGGCTCTGGTCCCGCGCAGGCGACCACCCCGCGGGCCGGGCCCGCGCCGGCCCGCCTCGACGCCCCTGCGCCGGGCCCTCCCTTCACAATCAGGCACGGCCGGTGCCGGACATGCCTTGGGGCGCACGTTCCGCTACGCTCCTCATTGACGATGCGGCGAGTGCCGGTCCGTGGCCGGAGGCAGACCCATGCGACACAAGGACACCGACGGGCGGGATACGGCCGGTGCGGTCCCGCTGGCTGCATGCCCTGATGTCCAAGTCTCCTGCACGCCGGACACGGCCGTGGTTCCCGACGGCGGATCCGGCGGCCGGGCGTGACCGGGGGCCGCAACGCGCAGGACAACCCGGGCTCCCTTTCGCTCCCTGTGCCCGACGGCGGCCTGCCGGCCGCACGGCTCCGCGCACCGGCAGCCGGCAGCACCGGAGCAGGTCCCAACCCTGCAGGCCGTAACCGGAGAAGCCGGCCTGGTCGTATCTGGAGCCTGAAGCGCGAATGGTCCAGGGCGTTCCTCTTGATGCTGGTGGCCCTCCTGGTCGGGGCAGCCGCAACGATCCTGGGTGTCCGGGGCGTTACCGACCAGGTCCAGGACACCGCGGGCCGGCTGCGCCTCGAATCGCAGAGCGTGGCGGGGCTGCGTGCAGTTCTCGAGACGAACGAGCAGACAGGTCTCCGGCTGCTCTCCGGCTCATCCGCCGAGGCGGATGCTTTCCTCCAACAACAACAGGATCTCGCCCGCCGTTTCGACGACGCCGCAGCGGCCCTCCCGGCCGAGCGCGGGATGCGCGCAACCATGATCAAAGCCCGCGCGGCATGGCAGGAAAGCCTGGCCGCCCACGGACTCTGGGGCGGGCAGGTGCTGACCCTTCACGGGAACCACTCCGACGAGGCTGCGGCATTCGCTGCAGAAACCTCAGGCAGCCGTGAGATGCTGGCCGGCATCGAGCGATCCTCCCTCGAAGAGATGGATGCCGGCCTCGCGTACGGCGCGGAGCTCCAGCAGATCGTGATCGCGGCGCGAAGCGGGCTCTTCGTCCTGGCCGCCGCCGGCGTCGTGTACTTCCGGCGGCGGATGGTCAAATACCTAGTCCGGCCCATCGAAGGCCTGCACCGGGGGGTCATGAAACTTCAGAACGCGGACTACACCCACCGGATTGACGTCGTCCGCCGGGACGAACTGGGCGAGCTGGCGGAGGCCTTCAACACCATGGCCGCCGCCGTCCACGGCAGCCACCTGGCGCTGACCCACCGGGCCACCCACGACCCCCTCACCGGCCTGGCGAACCGCGCCGCGTTGACCGAGCGATTGGCAAGCCCGCTCCAACCCGGCAATGACGGCACGCCCCGGCACGAGGGACTGTTGGTCATCGACGTCGACGACTTCAAGGATGTCAACGACTCCCTGGGCCATGCAGGAGGCGATGCGCTGTTAATCCAGCTGGGCCAGCGGCTGCAGGCCTGCGTGCGCGGGCGCGACCTCGTCGCCCGCCTCGGCGGGGACGAGTTCGCCATCGTGGTCGCGGACGACGGCGGCGGCTCCCCCACGGGCGACATCGCTGAACGGATCCATGACGCCCTGCGCGCACCTTTTTCCATCGGCGGCGTGCGTTCGAAAGTCACCGTCAGCATGGGGGCCGTGGAGAGACGCCCCGAGTCCGCAGACCCCGCCGAGCTGCTGCGGCAGGCGGACTTTGCGATGTACATGGCCAAACACGGCGGAAAGGGCCGCTACCAACTCTTTGACGCCGACGGGTACGACCACATGACGTACCGCACGGTCCTCCGGGCAGACCTCGCCTCTGCTGTCCCGGCCAGGCAGCTGCGCCTCGACTACCAGCCCGTTGCCGACCTCCTCACCGGGCAGATCGTCGGGCTGGAGGCGCTCGTCCGCTGGGAACACCCGACCCTCGGACGCCTCGGCCCCGCGGAGTTCATCCCGCTGGCCGAAGAAACCGGCGACATCGACGCCATCGGCTGCTGGGTCCTCAAGACGGCAAGCCGACAGGCCGCCGGCTGGCGGCGGTCGATGCGCCACTGCGAAGACCTGTGGGTCTCGGTCAACCTCTCCACGCTGCAGCTGCCCAGCCCGCGGAGCCTGGCCGCCATCGAAAGCCTCCTTGCCGACCCTGCAGCGCAGGCGGAGAAGGTGGTGCTCGAAGTCACGGAAACAGCACTGGCGACCAGCGTCGACGGAGGCATTGCAGCGCTGAACAAACTCAAGAGTCTCGGCGTCCGCATCGCAATCGACGACTTCGGCACCGGTTACTCTTCGCTCAGCTCCCTGGCGGTGCTGCCGGCCGACATCCTCAAGATCGACCGGTCCTTCCTCGCGGCGCACTCCCCGGACACGCCGTCGGCTGCGATGCTCGAGGGCATCGTGGGACTGGCCCGGAAACTGGACCTGGACGTCATTGCCGAAGGCATCGAAGACCCAGGCCAGCTGGCCCTCCTGCGATCGCTCGGATGCGGCATGGGGCAGGGATTCCTCCTGGCGGGCCCCAGCCCCTCCGCCATTGTCGAGGCGCTGCTTGCCTCGGGCACCCGCCTCCAGCCTCCGTCGACGCCGGACGGTTCAGGCGAGAGACCCCCGGCCTGAGGGTGTCACTGGGCTTCGAAGGCGAGCGTCGGTTCGTCGGGTGTGGCCAGGGTCAGGACGGCTTCCTCGACCGTTTCGTGGTCTTCGAGGTCGCTTTCCACGCGGCGCAGCGCCACGGCGACCTCGTGCTCGGGGTGGTCCCCCGCCATGTCCACAGCGGCCACAAGGTACAGCTTGCGTGGTCCTACGAACTCAAGGTGCAAGTACGTTATCCGCGCTATGTCCGGGTGCTCCAGCAGCCGGCGGGCCATTGACCGCTCGATGTCCGCGGTCACGCCCTGGCCAACGAGGAAACGCCGGTTGCGCTCAATGAGCACGACGGCCACTACTGCGAGCAGAATGCCCACCAGGATGGACCCCACAGCGTCCGGCACGGCGGATCCCGTGATCTGGTGCAGGACAATGCCGGCAAAGGCAATGGCCAGGCCGAGCAGGGCCGCCGCGTCTTCGGCGAATACTGCCCGCAGGGTCGGATCGGAGCTCTTCAGGACCTGGTCCAGGGTGTGCCGCTCAAGTTCGCGCGCTGCCTTCCGGGTCTGCCGGAACGCCTGGGTGAAGGACACGCCTTCCAGGACGAACGCGACCGCCAGTACGACGTAGGCGAGCGCGTATTCGCCCGCGGGCTCCGGTGCCATCAACTGCTGGATGCCGTGCATGATCGAGACCACGGCACCGGCCGTGAACAGTCCAAAGGCGGCAATCATCGACCAGACGTAGGCCTCCCGGCCGTAACCCATGGGGTGTGTCTTGTCCCGCTTCCTGGCCGCCTTCCTTTCCGCGATGAAAAGGAACACCTGGTTCCCCGTGTCTGCCCAGGAATGGGCAGCCTCGGCGGTCATGGAGGCCGATCCGGACACGAGGGCGGCGGCTGATTTTGCCAGCGCCACAAGAACGTTTGCGGCAAAGGCGATGATCACCGTCAGCGACGTTGCCCCCTGTTTCTCGCGTTTCACAGTCGTGTTCCCTCTCGCCGCCTTCGGATACGTGGCCACTGCCTACGCTATCCCCTCCGGCGGCCATCCCGGGGCACCGAAGGCATCGTGAGGGGCGGTGCTATTTCGCCGCTGCCGGAGCAGAATGGAGATTGTTCACATCCATTGCTCTTTCCCAGCGTCGAGAGGGTGCGCCATGAATACTCGCAGGATTCGGGCTTCGCTGTTGCTGGTCCCGGTCTTGATTGCAACTGGCGGCTGCGCGGGAGGCGGCGGGTCCCCGTCGTCGACGCCGGCACCATCCCAAAGCGCAACGGCGAGCATGCCGATGGGATCCTCCGCCCCCATGACCACCGCATCCACGGGAGGCGGAAGCGCCGCAGGGCTTGCCATCATGATCAAGGACTTCGCCTACGGGGATTCGATCACAGTGCCGGCCGGTGCGACGGTTACGGTGACCAACATGGACACCGCGGCACACACTGTCACGGCCGATCAGGGCGCGGCGTTTGATGTGAAGATCGAGGGCAACGGCGGCACTGCGACTTTCACGGCACCGGCACAGCCGGGCACCTACCCGTACCACTGCACCTTCCATCCCGGCATGCACGGAACGTTGACGGTCCAATGAGCGTGCAAAGCCACCCTGGACGGTCCGTGGGCGTACACCGCGCCGGCATGGCCCTGCGGGTCTTGACCGCCGTCGCACTGTTTATTGATGCCGGCGTCCATATCCATCTCGCGCCCGGCTACCAGGCGGGAAATGCTGCCGGACTCGGCCAGGGCAACCTGTTCCTGCTCGAGGGCGGTGCGGCGGTCCTCAGCGCCCTCTACGTCCTCCTCCGGGGCAGCAGGGCCGCCTACGCAGCCGCCCTGCTGGTCTCACTCAGCGCCTTCGTGGCAGTCGTCCTCTACCGCTATGTGGACATACCGGCGTTCGGCCCGTTTCCCGCCATGTACGACCCCGTGTGGTTCTTTGAGAAGTCCGTGAGCGCCGTCGCGGAAGCCGCCGGTGCGGTGCTTTCCGCCACCGGCTTCGTCAGGGCCCGGCGGGACGGTACCGGACGGCGTTCCCGCGCCGCATCCTGACAGCACCTGCGGCCCTGCAGGGCCGGATGCTTCCGTCCCAGGCCCGCGGAGAACCGCAAGGGGTTGTTGCTAGCATGTGGGCGAGGTGATTCATGCAAAGCACAGCAGCCCGTCGTGCGGTGACCGATGTCGCGGCGGCGCTGGCGGCCTTCCTTGGGGCGGGACTCTGGCTCGGCGCCGACCTCATTGCCGATGCCGGATGGCGCTGCCTGGCCCTTGCGGCGGGTGCAGCGGTTATCGGGCGCGCGGCCGCCTCCATCCTGCACCGCGCCCCCCGGTTCTCGACACCGGCCGATCGCGTCACTCTGCTCAGGGTGGTCCTGGTGGCCTGCTGCGCGACCGTGACGGTTGGGGGGCTGTCCGCCGGGTCGGCACCGGCGGGGTTCCTCGTACTCCTGGGCACACCAGCTCTCCTTCTGGATGCCGTGGACGGGCGCGTGGCCCGCATGACAGGCACCGCGTCGGCTGAGGGGTCGCGTTTGGACACGGATACGGACGGCGCCCTTGTGCTGGTCCTTGCCTGCGCGACGGCGACAACGGTCGGGCTGTGGACCCTGGGCATCGGATTCGCGTACTACGCGTTTCTCGCTGCCGGCAAGGTCCGGCCGTCCCTGCGGGAACCGTTGGCACCGCGCACGTCGCGCAAGGTCATCGGCGCCGTCCAGCCGTCCGCCCTGCTGTTCGCCCTGATCCCCGCCGTCCCTCCCGTACTCCGAGACCTGGGACTCGGACTGGCACTGCTTTTGCTCCTGTATTCCTTCGGCCGCGATGTCCTCGAACTTGAACGGCTGAACAGCAACCGCCGCGGTCTCAGCGGCCGGGCAGGGGCCCCCGCAGGGACGAGTGCAGGGAAGAGTGCAGCAACGAATGCTGGCGCAGCCGCGGGCGCAGCCGCCGGCCCGTGAGGTCAGCGGGTGGCGGCACCACGGGATCAACCATTCGCAGGGCCAGCCGTGCCGGCCGGGAGCGGCTTCGGGGCGAGGCTCGTTGTGGCGGGGCCCTGGATGACGGCCCCGCCGGTGGAGAACCGGGAGCCGTGGCACGGGCAGTCCCAGGTTCGGTCGTCGGCGTTGAATTCGACCGTACAGCCCAGATGCGTGCAGATGGCCGAAACAGCCCGGATCTGTCCCCCGGCGTCGGCGTAGACGGCCGTCTTCTCCCCGTCGATATCCACCACGGTTCCCTCGCCCGGCCGGAGCCCGGCGATGCCTGGCTCCGGCCGGGCCGGAGCCCCGGTGTTCCCTTCTGACGCGGCGTCCGCTGGCGCGTTGACTGCCCGGGCTGCCCTGCCGGCCGGAGCGCCCCGGTTGGTGTCGAACGCCCGGTTGGTGTCGAAGACTGCCGCCCACGGGTTGTACCGGCCGCACAGGGCATCGGCCAGGATCAGGGCCGCGGCTGTGCCGTTGGTCAGGCCCCATTTGCGCAGCCCCGTGATCATGTGGAGGTGTCCATTGGTCCCGGGCATGCGTCCTGCATAGGGCAGTCCGTCGATGGGCATGCCGTCCTGGGTGGACCAGCGGAAACGGAGCTCCGCGGCGCCGAGACGTTCCCGGGAAAAGACCGCAAGACGGCGGTACCGATCAGCACTGGCGCCGGCCTCGCCCGCCCGGTGGCCCTCACCACCGGTGAGGATATAGCTGGCGCCGGCGATGTCGATCGCGAGGATGGAACGCATCGGCTCGTCCACGCTGATGAACGTCCCCTCCAGCGCCGCAGACGGCGCGCCGCTGGCGATGACGTAGGAACGGTGAAGATAGCAGCGTCCGTCGAAGAACCCCTGATCGCCGAACGGCACATTCGTGGCCACAATGACATCGCGCGCCCGGACTGACCCCCTCGCAGTTTCGACGAGGCATCGCGCACCCTCGCGGACGGACAGCACGCGGGACTCCTCGAAGACGAAGCTGCCGCCGCCGTCGACAGCGCGGGCGAGGCCCTGCAGGTATTTCACCGCATGGAGCCGCGCCTGGCCGTCGAAGCGGACGGCACCTCTGACCGCGAAGGGCAACGGAACGTCGCCGGTGAACACGGAGGGGAGGCCGAGCCTGGCGCCGAGGGCCGCTTCGTCCCGTACCCGGGCCAGGGCGTCCTCACTTTCGGCGTAGGTGTAGTTGGCCACGCGCCGGAAGTCGCACGCGATCCCCTCGTCGGCCACGACCCGCGCTATGTGCTCGACTGCGCCCTGGTTGGCTTGCCCGTAAGTGCCCGCCGTGTCAGCACCGTGCCTGCCCTCCAGCTCCGTGTAGACCAGTCGGTGCAGGGAGGTGACTTTGCCTGTCGTGTGGCCGGTGACTCCGGTTCCGACGCGTGCGGCTTCCAGCACGGCGACGGTCTGGCCGGCGCGTTTGAGGGCCAGCGCCGCCGTCAGTCCCGCAATGCCGCCGCCGACCACCGCGACATCGACGTCGACCTCGACGCCGTCTTTCACCGCCGGAAAGTCGGTGATCCCGCCCGTGGCGACCCATAGCGAGACCTGCCTGCCTTCGAGCCGCTCGTCCACTGCCCCGCCTTTCAGCCAGCATGCCGGTCCCACCTGGCGGCAGGTGCACAACAACGCCCGGCCACCACGGTGAAGATGGACGGAATGTAGCACCGTCCGGGTTGCCTGCATAGGGCCAGGGATCAGACGGTTCCATCCGGCGGAGGGTAGCCGCCGTTCTGCCCCGGGCGTAGACTCGTCACCCCATGAACAAGAACCGCCTCGAGGCCTTCAGCGACGGCGTGCTCGCCATCATCATCACCATCATGGTGTTGGAGCTTCACGTTCCGGCCGAGCCGACCTGGCCGGCACTTCTGGACGAGCTCCCCACACTGCTCAGCTACCTGCTGAGCTTCGTTTATGTGGGGATCTACTGGAACAACCACCACCACATGCTTCACCTTGCCGGCAGGGTCAACGGCAGTGTCCTCTGGGCCAACCTCCATCTGCTGTTCTGGCTTTCCCTGATTCCGTTCACCACACGGTGGATGAACACTGCGGGCCTGGCCGAGATCCCCGTCCTGGTGTACGGGCTGAACCTGCTGCTTGCCGCCATTGCCTACTACATCCTGAAATCGACGCTGATCCGCCAGCAGGGCAGGAACGGCCCCCTTGACGCGGCCCTCGGCCGGGACTGGAAAGGCAAGGGATCCCCCGTTATCTACATCCTTGGCATGGGACTGAGCCTCGTGAAGCCCGTCCTGGGTCTCGCGGTCTACACCGTGGTGGCCGGCATCTGGCTCATCCCGGACCGGCGTGTGGAGCGGTTCCTTACGCGCCCGGCCGAGGCCAGCGGGGTCGGGCCAAACGACTGAGCAACGGCCACGCGCTGCCCGGTTCAGGTTCCTCCGGGCGCGCCGAAGCTCAGGATATCTGCCGCTGCCGTCCAGCCGGAGGCGGTGTAGCTGGCCGTCTCGTCCGGGTCCAGGATTGTGTACAGGGTGCCGGCGCCGTGGACTGCCGCATCGTCGGCGAGGCCGGCCAGCACCGCGGCAGCCAAACCGCCGGGGTCGTCCGGGCTTTGCGCACGGATCCCCCCGACGACGGCGAGATCCTGCTGGACGCTGATCCTGCCACCGGCGACGGGGTGGTCGAAGAGCGAAATTTCGACGACGTCGTAGAACTCGAGGGGCGCCTCGGCCAGCTGGGCGTCCTCGGGCAACGCCGGCGGTGCATCGAGGTCCTCCGTGCGTGCGGTGAGCAGTGAGGCCACCCTGACAGCGGCGAGGCCCCGGCTGGCAGCATAGTTCCGGGCCGCTTCCGGGTCGGACGTGGCCAGAGTGAGGATTGCGCCTGGTTGTTTCAGTACCGCCGCGGCCGCGGCGTCCACGTCGTTTCCGGGCCAGGCGAGGATGTACTCCGCCTGGGGATGTTCCCCGTCCGGCAACGCCGTGACACCGTTCCCTTCGGGGGCCGAGGTTCCGCCGCGGACCGCGGCCCACCCCGCGGCCCACCGGGGCAGTGCGTCCTGCCAGTCAACCATGATCAGCGGCCGCCTTCAGATCCAGGTGGTCCGGCGCAGCGGCGGCTCGGTTCCGCCGGCGCGCTGCACGAGGATCTGGTTGACGCCCGTGATTCCGGCCTCGAAGCCCAGTGCGCTGGCGGCCATGTAGAGCCGCCAGATTCGAGCCCGGCCAAGGCTGCTCGCCGTCACCGCCTCCTCCCACTGTGCTTCGAGGTTCTGCACCCAGGCCCGCAGGGTGAGGGCGTAGTGCCGGCGCAAGGCCTCGACGTCGAGCACCTCGAGGCCGCCGGCTTCCAGCGCGCCCACCATGTCAGCGAGGCTGAGCATCTCGCCGTCCGGGAAGACATAGCGCGGAATGAAGGAATCCGGGTCCGGCGCCGTGGGTCCGGCGTTCCAGGAGATGGCGTGGTTGAGGAGCCGGCCGCCGGGGCGCAGCAGCCCGTGCAACCGGGAGACGTAGTTGTGGATTTGCTCCTTCCCGACGTGCTCTGACATGCCGATGGAGCTGATGGCGTCGAAGGGTCCGTCGTCGACGTCGCGGTAGTCCTGCACCCTGATCTCGATGCGGTCCGTCAGGCCGGCGTCGGCTGCCCGTTTGCGGGCCAGCGCCGCCTGTTCGGTGGAGAGCGTGACACCCACGACGTCGACCCCGTAACGCTCTGCGGCGTGCAGGGCGAAGCTGCCCCAGCCGCACCCCACATCGAGGACCCGCATTCCCGGTTTCAGCCCCAGCTTGCGGCAGACAAGATCGAGCTTGGCTTCCTGGGCGGCCTCCAGCCCGGTATCTTCGTCGTTCCAGACGGCGCACGAATACACCATGGACGGGCCCAGTACGAGGGCATAGAAATCATTGCCGACGTCGTAGTGGTGCGAAATCGCCGCGGCGTCGCGGCTTTTGGAGTGGCGTTTGCCGTACCGTGCGACGCGGGCTTCCTCCGGCGGAGGTGCCGGGTTCGGGCCAATCGCCCCCACCCGGACGGCCGCGGTGACGAGCGTCCAGATTTCACGTGCCGTGAGGGGCCGGAAGGGGCCCGGCTCGGCGAACTTCCCGGCAGAGGTCAGGGCGGCGAACGCCGCGAAGATATCGCCGGGGGCATCAATGTCCCCGGACACGTAGGCGCGGCTGAGCCCCAGCTGACCCGGCGACCAAAGAATGCGGCGGAGGGCCCGGCGGGAGCGGAACTCAACCTTCGGGGCCGCGGCGGGGCCGGCCTCCGAACCGTCCCACGCCCGAAGCCGTAGCGGAATCTCCTGGGTTCCCAGGACTATCGCCAGCGCTTCCGCCAGCCGTGATGCCACACCCGTGGTCTTCGTCATGTTCATTGCCTCTCTTCCAGCACCGCAGACAGGGCAAGAAGCGCACCCGCGCTGTCCATGTGTTCAATGTATTTGGCAACCATGGCCTTGCGACAGGGCTTAAGGCCTTTGGATTCATCAGCAGTGACGATTGCAGTGCGCAAAGCTCTGGCGCTCCCTGCGTCGGGTGCCTATCGTGTTGGCTATGTCTGAAGCATTCCCGTCTCTCGTCGAGACGTTTAAAAACGTTGGCGTGTCCAGGGCCTACGGCGCTCCGGTGCAGATCGCCGGGGAAGAAATTATCCCGGTGGCGTTGGTATCTTTTGGCTTCGGCGGGGGCAGCAGTCCCGACGCCGGACCGGGAACCGGCGATGACGGCAGGGGTGGCACCGGCGGAGGGGGCGGCGGATTCGTGCTTCCGCTCGGCGTCTACGCGCGCGGTCCCCGCGGGCACGTGACGTTTCGGCCCAATATCGTCGTGGTGCTGGCCGGGCTGGTTCCCGTGGTGTGCGCCGTCGGGATGTCCGTCCGCGGAATCCTGCGCACAGTCCGCGCCTAGCAGGTACTTGGGGCGAGGCATCCCACAGGCGGGGACGCACCATCCGTCAGGACTGTCCGCTGAGCCTTTGAATGAATTCATCAGCTTTTGCCAGGTTGCGGGCCAACTTCGCCCGCTGGTGCACGGCCCTCTCAAGGAACTCCGCACGCCTCCCACCTCTGGGCCGCTTCCGCCATCGCAGCATTGGACGCCATTACGGAGAAGTACCGCCACCACGGCAAAGACGTGGAGATCGTCGGCCTCAACGACGCCAACGTCCTCGTGCGCGAACGCCTCCGCGGCAAGCCTGGGGCGGCCCACTGATCCCTCAGAGAGGACCGGCTCACTTCCTCGAGGCCGGGATTTCGTTGTAGACGATGAATCCGGCCGAGGCCGGCAGATACCAGTGCTTGCGGTAGCGGACCGGCCGGTAGACGTGGCCGAAGGGGTCGGTCACCCTGATCTCTGCCAAGTCGGCCTGCTCGGACAACCGGCGGTCGACGTCGTGCAGGGTTGACCGCCGCACGTTGACAGCGCCAATGTCGAACGTCCATGGGGCCGGCGCTGCTGCCGATTCCCGTTCCAGTTCGAGGGTCTCGAAGATGCCGGACACCAGGGCGGCCGGCGAGTCCGACATGAGGCGCCGGAGCCGGTGCTCCTCCGCGTGGATCTCCTGGGCGTCGGCCAGTGCTTGGCGGAGCCAGTGGTACTCCACGGGTCCAAGGGCCGGCCCAAGGATCAGGTGCCGGTTCGGGTCCAGTTCCAGGCGGTAGTAGTGGCCTTGGCGATCAATGATGCAGGACGCCTCGTCCATATACTCGAAGTCCGCAAGGAGAGCCCGTTCGGTCGCGTAGTAGGAAAACGCCCCGCTGTCATCAACGACAACGAAGTCACGGGCATCCTGGGCCGGTGCGGAGAGGAGGTCTGCTTGGGGGCGCGCCATGTGATCCATTGCGGTTCTCGATCCTGCCGGGCGTCAACCGTGTCCGATGCGGCCACGGTAGTCCCTATGCTCCATCACACCACCGGCTGCGCCCGCCCGGAAGAGGCTTTGATGCTTTCCATACGCCGGCGCGCCCGACGTTAGCGCTCCCTTGACGCCCGCATCGGCTCGGGTCCCGGAGGCACCCAACCCGGAGGACTCCCCCGTCAGGAATCCGGCGGCACGAGGGAAGGTCCCGCCGTGCGGGGCCTTCCCTTCGCTGTCGGGCTGGATTGTGCCCTAGACTTTCTCGCTTGTCCGATCAACAACCGGCTCCTGGGCCGGGCGCCCGCCTCGACGGCGGGGGAACGCCCAGAACAGCATGCCCTGCCTCTGCGTCCGGAGCTCCGAACGGTCCTCCGGCCTGATCTCGGCGCGGGGTTCAGGCGTTCGGTCGGATTCCTTCTTATAGCTCCGCCCGAAGTCCTTGTTGGATGAATAGCACATCACGTACCTCCTTTAGCGACTGCCCCTTAATCGTCCTCCCAATACGCCGGCCAGTCGACACCCTCCCGCAGGCAATTGTTCTTATACGGTCGAATACGACATGGACGGTTCCTGATCGTCGTCGGCCTCGACCCACGCCGAGAAGTCCTTCAGCGACATGATGCAGTAGTAGTCGCAGTACCTCAGGTTTTTCTTTTCCGTCTTGCTCATGACGGTAATTCGATGCGGCGGCGGAAACGGATGGTTCACGGATGTCGCCGCGGACGCGTCCGCGGAAGCGTCCGACGCCGGGCCGGCGGCCCGGTCGGGGATCAGTCCTTGGCGCGGGCCCGGCTGGGCTGCACCCGCGGGGGTTCACCCGGCATCTTCGGAAAGTCCGGCGGGAACGGAAGCTCGCCCAGCCCTGCCGCCTTGTCCCGCTCCCACCATCCGAGGAGGGTGTCAATGGTGCCGGCGACCGAATGCATCGCCGCCCAGGGATCACCGGTGGCCTTGAGCCGCCCGGGCACGGTGGCGATCGTGAAATCATGCGGATCCGCGTTCTCCAGTTCGTCCCAGCCGATCGGGCAGGAAACCGTGGCGTTCGGCAGGGCCCGCGGACTGTAGGCTCCGGCCATCGTGCGATCCCGGTTCGCCTGGTTGAAATCAACGAATACCCGCCGTCCGCGTTCCTCCTTCCACCAGGCGGTGGTGACCTTTGACGGCATTCGCCGCTCAAGCTCCCGCGCCGCGGCGATGACGGCATGCCGCACATCAAGGAATTCACGGCTCGCCTCGATGGGGGAAAAGACATGCAGGCCCCGGTTGCCGGATGTCTTGATGAAAGCATCAAGACCGGCCTCCGCGAGCACGGCCCGCAGCTCCTGCGCCGCCGGGATCGCATCATCGAACCCCGTGCCGGGCTGCGGATCCAGATCGATGCGCAGCTGGTCGGGGTTGTCCGGGTTGCCGGCCCGTGAGGCCCAGGGGTGGAACACGACCGTGTTCATCTGCACCGCCCAGACCGCGGCTGCGATGTCGTCGATGACCAGCTGGGGATGGGACCGGCCGCTCGGGTAGACGACGCCGACTGACCGGATGAAGTCCGGCGCGCCTTTGGGCGGATTCTTCGAGAAGAACTGTTCACCGTCAATGCTGTCCGAGAACCGCTGGAGGGTCACGGGCCGGTCCCCGTTCGCCGCCACGAAGGCGTCGCCCACGTCGACGATGTAGCGGGCGAGGTCCAGTTTTGTCAGACCCAGCGCGGGCCACAGGACCCTGCCGGGGCTCGACACCCTCAGTTCCCGGGTTCCCTGCGGACTGTTGACTGTTACCGTGGCTGCTTCCCTCACCATGAGCACAAGCTACCCCCTGGCCATCGGCAAATGAAGCCACCATGCATGGCTGGCGTGCATTATGGAGCCATGACCGCAACCGAATCCCCCGTCGCCATAGCCGTCGGTGACGGCACCGTCTCCGGCGTTTTCGCAAGACCGGGGGGCGCGGTTGCCACAATCGTCGTTGCCCACGGGGCAGGGGCAGGCCTGGAACATCCGTTCCTCTGCGGCCTCACACGCGCCCTGAACGAGGAGGGCATCGCGACGCTCCGCTTCAACTTCCCGTACAGGGAGGCCGGCAGGAAATTCCCCGACCGGCCGCCGGTGGCCGTGGCCGCCTGGCGGGCGGCCATGGATGCGGCGGCTTCCCTGTCACCCGGCGGGCCGCTGTGGGCCGCCGGCAAATCGTTCGGCGGGCGCATGGCCTCGATGGCCGTCGCCGAGGGCATGGCCGCCGCGGGACTGGTCTACCTCGGTTACCCGCTGCACCCGCCCGGAAAGCCTGAGAAGCTTCGCGATCAGCATCTCTACGGCCTGACGCTGCCGATGCTCTTCCTCCAGGGCACCCGCGACCCGTTCGCTACGCCGGAACTGCTCGAGGCGGTGGTCGCGCGCATTGGTGCCTCCGCCAAGCTTGAGTGGCGTGAGGATGCCGGCCACACCTTTGATGTCGCCGGACACAAACGCGGCGCCGAGGAGGTCGGGGCGTCGCTGGCGCCGGCGGTTGCGGCGTTCCTCAAACAGGCCGGCACGATCGCCACGTCCGCTGCCCCGCATCCCGGCGCATGACGCCCTGGGCAGGGCCGGCCGGGAGCGTCCGCGGGACTGAAAGGGACCCTGTCAGGACGTGCGGGCCAGGCGGTGCTGCAGGTGGGCTTCGATGGCGGCAGCCGCCGCGGTGGCCCCGCCCGCGCTTCGGACGGTCGCGCTCATGGCCGCCACGGCCTGGCGGATCTTCGCGTCCGCGCTGACCCCGGACACTGCGTCCAGCAGCTTCGCCGGAGTGAGGTCCTCCGCCGGAAGGCGCCGGCCCAAACCCAGCTCTTCGAGCCGACGCGCGGTGGCCTCCTGTTCGGGCTGCTGCGGGAAGGCCACCATGGGCACGCCAAAATAGAGCGCTTCCATGGTCGAGTTCATTCCCGCATGTGTGAGAAAGACATCGGCCTGGCGGAGAACCAGAAGCTGCGGAAAGGACGCCTGCACACGGACATTGGCCGGAATGGGCCCCAGGGACCCAAGGTCAGTCTGTTCCCCGATGGCCAGGGTGACATCCCATGTGCTCAGCCCGAAGGCCTCGAGGCACATCCGGAAGAACTCGGGCCGCCGGTTCAACGGAGTCGTTCCCAGCGAAATGAACAGCACGGGACGGGGGCCCTCATGCGTCCATTCGCCGCCCGGGTCCCGGCCAGCCACACAGGGGCCCACGAACAGGAAGCGTTCATCGAATGTCTCCCCCATGGGCTGGAATTCCCGCGGGATGAAGACGATATTGAACGGTGCCGGCGGACCGTCGAACATCCGCGGAGTGCTTACGCCCTGGTCGGCCGCGAATTCGGCGATCAACCGGCCCATCGCCTGCCAGGTCCTGGACATCTCCTCCGCCATTTCAGGCTGGGGCGCTGCAGGAAACAGCGACCGGAGGGAGAAATGCTCATTTGTGGCGTAGGTGGGCATCAGTGCGATCGCCGGGACCCCGATCTTCTCCGCGGCCATCCCCCCGGTCAGGGTCATGGCATCGAAGCAGACCGCGGCCGGCGGATCTGCCCCCAGCTCTTCCACCAGAGCGGGAAAGCCCGCCCTGATGTCAGCGAACACGCGCTCCATCATCGGACGCATCAACTCCGGCCGCGGCGGCTGGCCGGGAACCGGCGTCGGCATCAACGCCATCCAGTCCTCCCCGGAAGCGCGGAACACCGCCCCCGCACCCCGTATCCGTTGTTCGAACTTGTCCGACGTGAAATACGTGACCCGGTGCCCGCGGCGCACGAGCTCAGCGACGACCGCCAGCGTAGGGTTCACGTGCCCTGCGGCGGGAATGGATATGAACGAAAAGTGCATGATGATCACTCCTCATCGCGACTGGCGTTCGCCAGCGGCCACCATGTTTCATCATCATCCTCCTGCTGCCGCGCCGCCGCACAGAACAGCACGGACCGGGGTTCCACGGCCGTGCTGCACTGCGGCCGTCAACCGCACGTAACCGAAAGTATGGTCTCGGTTTGCCCCCGGTTCACCGACGCACCCTAGGCTCAACTCGCGTACAGGGGCACCGTTCCGATCTGTGGAGGATTGACTTGACCAACCAGCACCTCGGAAGCCGGCCGTTCACGCGCCGGAACCTGCTCGCCGGTCTCGGAGCAGGTGCCGCCCTGGCCGGGGCCGGCGGCCTTGGCGGAAGTCCGGCCTTCGCCGGTCCCAGGACCAGCGCGGCAACCACGGCGGGCGCGCGCCGGTGGACCACATCGTGATCTGCCTGCAGGAGAACCGGTCATTCGACCCCAACTTCGGCACTGCCTCGTGGGCCGGAAATTACGGCATCCCCGCCGGGCCCCCGGCCCCTCCCCGGGACCGGCTCGCCCGGATCGGCGACCTCACCTCCTGCTTCCGCCAGGACTAGCCGCGGACACCAGACCTCATCCATCAGCCCCCACGGCGCCGGGAACCCCTGCGCCGGACAACGATCAGGAAACCATGAATCACTTCAAACCCTTCGCGGCTGCCACGGGCGCCGCGGCGCTGGCGGTCTCCACCCTCACAGCCGGGCTCCTTGGCTTCGGAGCCGGGCCGGCCTCAGCCGGCGACAAGCACGACGGCACAGCGACGCCGATCAAGCACGTCGTCGTGATCTACGGGGAAAACGTCTCTTTCGACCACTACTTCGCCACGTACCCCAACGCTGCCAATACGGCCGGGGAAGCGCAGCAGGGCACCGGTACCCCCGCCGCGGCCTTCACCGCGGCGAAGGACACGCCCAAGGGAATCAACACGCTGGCCGGCGCCGGACTGCTGGCACCGAACAACCCCAACTCGGTCCAGCCGTCGCGTCTTACGCCGTCGCAGGCCGTCACCTGCGACCAGGACCACGAGTACACCGCCGAGCAGAAAGCCTACAACGGCGGCCTCATGGACAAATTCGTGGAGAACACCAGCAAGGACGCCTGCGGTCCGGGCCAGTTCGGCCGGCCGGGCCTGACCATGGACTACTACGACGGCAACACCGTCACCGGAATCTGGAACTACGCGCAGAACTATTCCATGAGCGATTCCCACTTCAGCACCGTGTTCGGGCCCTCGAGTCCCGGAGCGCTGAACCTGGTCTCAGGGCAGACGCACGGCGCGAGCGAATTCACCGCGGCGGGGCAGCCGGTCAAGCCGGCGGCCAGCGACTACACCGTCCGCGCGCCCGACGCGAACGGCGTGGGCACCATGATCAACGACCCCGACCCCGTCTATGACGACTGCTCCAACAAGAGCCACACCACCAACTCCAACCTGGCCGGCATGAACGGCAGGAACATCGGCGACATGCTCAACGACAAGGGCGTCAGTTGGGGCTGGTTCCAGGGCGGCTTCGCCCCGACGACCCCCGCCACGGCCACAACGCCCGCCTCGTGCGGCGCCTCCCACACGAACGTGGCCGGAACATCGTCCACGGATTACAACCCGCACCACCAGCCGTTCCAGTACTACAAGTCCACGTCCAACCCCCATCACCTCGCTCCCGCCAGCGACGCGGAGATCGGCCACAACGGTCAGGCCAACCACCAGTACGATGTCTCCGACTTCAGCAAGGTGGTCAATTCGGACAACATGCCCGCCGTCTCCTTCCTTAAGGCCCCGAACTACCAGGACGGGCACGCCAGCTACTCCGACCCGGTCGACGAACAGAAATTCATCACCGCCCAGGTCAACGCCATCCAGCAGTCGAAGAACTGGGACAGCACCGCCGTCGTCCTCGCCTACGACGACTCCGACGGCTGGTACGACCACGCCGCCGCTGCCGTGAAGAACTCCTCCAATAACCCCGACGACGCCGCGTGGTGCCTGAACGCATACAACAAGGGCGTCCCGATGTCCGGAGGCTACGCCGACCGCTGCGGCCCCGGCCCCCGCCAGCCTCTCGTGGTCATCTCCCCCTACGCCAGGAAGAACTTCGTGGACCACACCCAGACGGACCAGGCATCGATCCTCCGTTTCATCGAAGACAACTGGACGACAGGCCACATCGGCGACGCCTCTGCAGACGCCACAGCCGGCTCAATGAACGCCATGTTCAACTTCACCCACCGCCGCCAGGACAAGGTCCTGCTCAACGAACAAACGGGCGCCGTCGCCAGCATCACCCACGGCAACGAACACGCCGGTGACAACGGCAACGACAACAGCAATGGACACGCCCCCCACTAGCGGTCCCGCGCACTTGCGCAGCCCGTCCAGGACTACCTGGGCGGGCTGCAGTGTTTCTACAGCCCGGCGCCTCCACCTGTTCAAGTCTTGTCTTTGCGCCCGTGGCCTTCCATTCAGCCGGCTTCGTGAGCATGGGGCGAGTGAGTTCACCATGCAAAGCCCATGCGGGCGACAACGTACCCCTTTCCCCTTCGCGCCGCGGATTCCTGGCCGCCGCCGTAACCGGCGCCGCGCTGACGCTGGCTCCCATTCAATTCGCAGCCGCCGACACCGGAACCAGCAAGACCAAAACGATCACCGGGCACTTGGAACCGGGAGCCGCGGACTTCGTCTACCTTCCCGTCGAAGTGCCGGCCGGCGTCAACAGGATCAGCGTTTTGTACAGCTACAGCAAGCCCACGGTCGCCTCCGGGCTCCTGACGAACGCGTGCGACATCGGCGTCTTTGATGAGAAGGGAACCGACCTTGCCGGCAAGGGCTTCCGCGGCTGGTCCGGGGGCTTCCGCACTGAGTTCTTCATCTCCGCCGCCGAAGCCACCCCGGGATACCTGCCCGGCCCGGTCGGCAAGGGCACCTGGAACATCGCGCTCGGTCCGTACCAGGTGGCCGAGCAGGGCATGGACTACACCGTCAACGTCACCTTGGACTACGGAACCGACGGCGCGGCCTTCCGCCCGCAGTACCCGCCGCGGCAGGTTGCCGGCCGGGGCGCCGGCTGGTACCGCGGTGACGCCCACCTCCACACGGTCTATTCCGACGGCAAGCGCACGCCCGCCGAAGTTGCCGCGGGGGCCCGCGCCGCACGCCTGGACTTCATGATCAGCACCGACCACAACACCCCGGCGTCCCACGGTGTGTGGGGGCCGCTGGCCGGAAACGACCTGCTCATTCTCACGGGCGAGGAAGTGACGACCCGGAACGGGCACTACCTCGCCCTGGGACTCCAGGGCGGGGAGTGGATCGACTGGCGCTACCGGGCCCGGGACAAGGGCTTCAAGCAGGAAGCCCAGAGAATCCACGCCTCCGGCGGCATCGTGGTTCCCGCCCACCCCTTCTGCCCGTACGTCGCCTGCCGCTGGAAGTTCGGCTACGACGACGCCGACGCGGTCGAGGTCTGGACCGGCCCGTGGACCGCCGATGACGAATACGCCATCAACTCCTGGGATTCCATGCTCGCCCACTCCGTGCGGACCGGCGGACGCTGGCTTCCGGCAATGGGCAACAGCGACGCCCACAGTGCGCCGCAGGTCATCGGCTTCCCCCACAACGTCGTCAACGCCACGGCGCTGTCCCGAGACGCCATCCTCGAGGGCATCCGCAACGGCCGAAGCTGGATCGCGGAATCGGCCGACATGACCGTGGACTTCACCGTGACCTCCGGCGGCCGGAGCGCCGGCGTTGGGGAGCGCCTCGATGCCGCCGCGGATGCCCGCGTCACGGTCACAGCAAAAATCTCCGGTATCCCCAACGGGGTGGTCCGGCTCATCACGGACGAAGGCCAGACCCAGCAGACCACCCTCCCGGCCACCGGCCAGGGCACCAGCACCTGGGTGACCACCCCGCAGCTCGCCGCCTACGTGCGCGTCGAGGTACGCCACCCGATGACCGACGGCACCCCCAGCGACGGCACAGCCATGGGGACCACCCTCAAGCTCGGGCCCATGGCTGCGCTCACCAACCCGATCTTCCTCGGCGGAAAGTAGGGGCGCACCGGGCAGTTTATCGCTGCCGGGCCGGCCCGGCACGCGTCCGGTCCGGTCCGGCGGCGCGCCGGACAGGCCGGGTGGCTCACACGGGGATGTTCAGGATCTCGACGTACCGGGTGACCATCAGGTCTTGTCCCTTGATCCTGGCGATCGTTTCGGAGTCGGCGATTTCCCCGCCCGGAAGCTGTCCGGAGCCTCGCGTCGGTCCCAGCGGGAGGATGATCACGGGCGGCCCCGGGGAATATGCCGTCCGTTCGGCGGACCCTGCAAGCTGCGCCAGGACGTTGGCGGCCACGACCTTGGCCTGCCGGCCCGCGATGCCTGCCTTGTTTGCGTCGATGGCGGCGATGTCGCCGAGGGCGTAGATGTTGCCGAACCCGACCACATTCAGTTCCGGGTTGACCGCTAGGTAGCCCTCGGCCGTCCGGGCGGCCAGCAGACCTCCGGCAAGGTATCCCGTCTGCGGGGCTATTCCGTAACAGCGGAACCAGATATCAGCGTCAACGGTGGTCCCGGCCGACGTGGTGACGGAAAACCGGGCCGTTTGGCCGGCCGGGACGTCGGGTAGCCGGGTGAGGGGACTTCCCATGACCTGCTCGACGCGGAGTTCCCGCAATTGCCGGTTGATCTCATCCCGCAACCGTTGATCGTAGGGCCCAGGCAGGATCTGTTCAGCCTGGTCCACGAGGATGATCTCCTTGTCCGGCCACGCGGCGGCGATTTCCCCCGCGAATTCGAGTCCCACGGCGCCGGCACCCAGGAGCAGGACGCGGCGGGCCCGCACCAGGTTCTCGTGGGCACTGCGGTATTCCGTCAGCGCCTCGGCCGTCTCGTCCTTGTCGCTCTTGGCCGGAAACGGGTACGTGGACCCGGTGGCAAGGACAAGGATGTCAGGAATCAGCCGGATCCCCGAGGCCAGAACGACGTTGCGTCCGTCAATTCTGACGGCCCGGTCCCGCACGACACGGCCGTGAGAGAGCAGGTGGTCGTAGGGCAAGAACATGCGCTGCAGGAACTCCGGCTGGACCACAGCCCGCAACGCAGCAATGTTGTGCACAAACGCGTCCCTGGGCTCAATCAGCGTCACGGCAACGTGGTCATCTAAGGCCTTGGCAACGTTAATGCCGCCGTACCCTCCACCAATAATCGCTACCAGGGGCTGCTGGACAGCCGAGCCGTTCATGGAGTTCCCTCTTCAACGAAAGTGGCCTCCGGCACGCCGACGTACTGTCCTCGCGAAGTGGATTCAGGGGCCTACACAACGAGTATCCGGCCGCAGATGGGCCACGGGCAAGGGCCGTTCCGGTCAGCTCCTACCCTTGGTCCTTGCTGTCGCCGGGGCCGCCCACGGATCCTCCGGCCAGGGGTGCTTGGGGTAGCGGCCCCGCATCTCCGCACGGACCTGCGCGTAGGGTCCGGACCAGAAGGACGTCAGGTCGTCCGTCACGGCCAGCGGCCGCCGTGCCGGCGAGAGCAGGTGGAACAGCACGGGCACCCGGCCGCCCACGAGCCGGGGCGTGGCCGCCCATCCGAAGCATTCTTGCAGCTTGACGGCCAGCACGGGCCGGCCGGCGGGGTCGTCCACGGCCGGATAATCGATTTTCGGCCGGGAACCGCTGGGCACCTCAAGCCACTCCGGCACCAGCTCCCCCAGCCTGGCCGCCTCGGGCCAGGGCAGCAGCCGCCGCAACGGCTCGGCCAGGTCGATCCGGCTCGTCGGCGCGCCTCCGGCCAAAGCCTCGAGTTCCGGCGCCAGCCACTTGTCCAGTCCGGCAAGCAAGGCTTGCTCTGAAACGTCCGGCCAGGGCCCGCCCAGTTCGCGGTGCAGCATGGCCAGGCGCCGCCGCAATGCGTCCGCCGCCGTCGACCACCCGATGGTGCCCAGGCCCTCCCGTCCCAGTGCACGGGCCACTGCTGCGCGGCCCTCCGCCGCTGTGGGCCTGACCGGTGTGGAAGACAGCACGATCGCTCCCAGCCGGCGTTCCCGCAGGGCGGTGACCTTGCCCTGGTTGAACTGTGCCACCACGGTGTCGCTCAGGAGGTGCCGTGCAGCGGCCGCGGCCGAGTCCGCTGTCATTGGCGCCGCAGACCGGATCACGGCGCCGGTCCCCGCGGCGTCCCGCCCTCCTGTGCGCGAGACCTCGGCTACGGCCAGCCACTCCTGGCCGGCCAACGGGCTGCCAGCGGGCAGGCCCGCCCGAGTGCCCGAGGAGAGCAGGTAGCGCTCAGGCCCCTCGCCCGTGACGCGGCGCGCCACCCGGTCAGGGAAGGCGAGCGCGACGACGAGCCCGACGGCCTCAGCGGCCGTCACCTCAGCACCGGAGGGGGCGCGGGCGGCCCGCGATGCCTCCTGCCGTGCGATTTTTTCCATCCGCCGGGTATCCTCCGCCCAGCGCCGTGCCGCCGGGTCCGTGCCGGCCCGCAGCGTGGCCAGGAGCCGGGTGAGGTCTGATCCTGGCGCCCGCTGGTCGCCGGCGACGACGGCGACGGCCTCAGCCGCGGCCCGGTGGCCGACGATGGCGGACCCGTCCAGCAGCGCCCGGGCCAGCCGCGGGTCCGCGGGAATCCTGGCCAGGGTCTTTCCCAGCGCCGTGGCGTGGCCGTCGGGTCCCACCGCGCCGAGTTCCCGCAACACCTCGACCGCTTCATCCATCGCGGCCGGCGGCGGGGCATCCGCGAGCGCAAGCCCCCGGCCGCCAGGGGATCCCCAGCAGGCCAGAATGAGGGCGGCGCCGGTCAAGTCTGCCACCGCGATTTCCGGAGTCTGATGGGCGGGGGCGGCCCCGAACGTCTTCTGGTCGTAACAGCGGACCACCCGGCCGGGGCCCTGGCGGGCGGCCCGTCCGGCGCGCTGCTCGGCGGAGGCCCGGGAGCACGACACGGTCACCAGGCCGGACATGCCGCGGTTGGAGTCGCGCCGCGGCTCCCGGGCCAGGCCCGAGTCGATCACCAGCCGGACCCCGGGAACGGTCAGGGAGGACTCGGCGAGCGCCGTCGAGACGATGATCCGCGCGGTTGCCCCGGGTTCCCGCCCGGAAACCGCCCGGTCCTGTTCCGCCGGGCCCGCCTGCCCGTGCAGTTCAAGCACCTCTGCAGTGGTCCGCCTGCGCAGACGATCGGCGACGTAGGCTACCTCCCACGCTCCCGGGAGGAACACCAGGGCGTCGATGGCAGGGCCGGCGGCCAGTGCTTCGGCGTGCGCTGCGGCGGCCGTGTCGGCCACATGGTCCAGGAAGACGCGGGCCACCCCCCTTTCGTCGAGGCGGGGAACCGCCGCGGGCACCCACGCAATGTCCAGGGGGTGCAGCGCGGACGGGCAGTCAATGACGGGAGCCGGTCCGGCGCCGTCGTACTCCCCCGTCCCGGCCGCTCCCAGCAGGGCGGCAAACCGGGGCGCGTCGAGCGTGGCGGACATGGCGACGAGGGTGAGGTCACCGCGGAGCTGCCGGACTTCGGCAAGCATGCCCAGCAGCAGGTCCGTCTCCAGGCCGCGCTCGTGGACTTCGTCAAGGATGACTGCGCTGGTGCCTTCCAGCCCCGGGTCCGCGAGGAGCCGGTTCAACAGGATCCCCGGAGTGAGGAACTCAATTACGGTGTCTGCTCCGGCCTGGCGCTCCCCGCGAACCGTGTACCCGATCCGGCCGCCGAGCCGGCTGCCGTCCAGGGCGGCAAGCCGGCGGGCCGCCGAACGCGCGGCAACCCGGCGCGGCTGGGTCACGACGATCCGCAGGTTGCCGCCGCTGTTATCCGCCGCGGCTCCGGCCACGATGTTGGCGAGCAGCGGGGGAACCAGCGTGGTTTTTCCCGTGCCCGGAGGCGCCTGCACGACTGCCGTGGCTGCCGGGAGTCCCGCACGCAGGGCCCCGGAGAGGTCCCCGAGCGAGTCCGCAAACGCCAGTCCGGCCCCGATGGCGCCCAGGTTGAAGGGCCCCTGGGCGCCGGCGGGGTCCGAAGGAACGAGGGGATAAGTCACGCATCCATTGTGCCTTCAATCCAACATGAGGGTTCCTTAATGATCCTTTCATCTGCGCCTCATTGTTCTCATCCATGCTGAGTTAAACGAGCTGGCCTGCGCCGGGAAGATGAAAGCGTTGCGGGAGGACCACGGTGGAACCTTTACGGATAGTGCTGTACTCACATGATTCCGTCGGCCTGGGACATGTACGCCGCAATCTCGCCTTGGCGCACGCCCTGAGCAACCAGTTGCCGGGCCTGACCGGCCGGGCTGTCACCGGGGTCCTCATCACCGGCACCTCACTGGCGCCCGCCTTTCCCGCCCCGGAGGCGTGGGACTGGGTCCTGCTTCCCGGCATCGCCAAAGGACCTGAGGGCTACGTGCCGCGGAACGTGAGCCTGCCCATGCCGGAGCTGGTGTCCATGCGGGCCAGGCTGCTTCAGGCCACGCTGGCGGGCTTCCGCCCGCACCTGGTGATAGTGGACCGCCATGCCACAGGCGTCCACCGGGAACTGGAAGTGGCCCTGCGGCGGGCGCGCTCCACCGGTCCCGTGCGGGTGGTCCTCGGCCTCCGTGAAGTCCTGGACTCCCCCGACGCCGCCTTCGCCGAATGGGCCCGCTTTGGCGGTCCCCGGCTGGTCAAGGCCTTGTTCGATGCGATCTGGGTCTACGGCGACCCGGCAGTCCACGATCCTGTCGCAACCGGCGAGATCCCATTTTCCCTGCGGAAGATCATCCATTACACCGGGTACCTCGCCGCCGGGCGGCCCCCGGGCTCCGGGACCACCTGCATGCCCGGCCCGTTCTACATGACTACCGTTGGGGGCGGGTCCGACGGGCATGCCCTGGCGAGCATGGCAGCGGCAGTGCCGGTGCCCGAGGGGCTGGGCCACCTGATCGTCGCGGGGCCCCAGATGCCCGCCGAGGAGCTCAACGATCTTCGGCGCCGGGCACGGCCCGGGGTCAAGATCGTCTCCGCTGTCGATGACGTCATCTTTCATCTCCGTCACGCAGCCGCCGTCATCTCGATGGGAGGCTACAACACTGTTTGCGAGATCATGAGCACCGACGTCCCTGCGCTCATCGTTCCCCGCAGCCAGGCACGCGCCGAACAACGGATCCGGGCCACGTCCCTGGCCAAGGCTGGATATCTCGAACACCATGAAATCGGAACGCTGACACCGGACATCCTGGCCGCCTGGCTGGCCGCGAGGCTCGGCACCAGGGTGGACCGCCGCCGGGCCCTGCTGAACGGCCTGATCCGCGTTCCCCAACTCGCCGCCGAATTGCTTCCGAGCGTTCCCCAGTCGAACGAACGCCAGCCGGCGGCCGCCGTGAAGGAGAGTGCCCGCCGTGTCGCCGTCTGAGCCGGGGACCGCCTACGTCCTCAAGATGTATCCGCGGTTCTCCGAAACGTTCATCGTGTCCGAAATCCTGGCCCGGGAAGCGGCAGGGGACAGGATCGAGATCTTCTCCCTGCTGCCGCCCAACGACCCGAGGTTCCACTCCGAACTCGCCAGGGTCCAGGCGCCGGTGACCTACATTGACCGGCCGCTGAAGACGATCGACCTCTGGGAGTGCTTTCATGCGGCCGAAGCGGCCGGCCTCACGGGCGCCCTGGCCAGGAACTTCGCCGAGCTCGCCGCCTCCGCCCCGGACGATGCTGTCCGTGCCATCAACCTGGCCGTCGCCCTGCAGCACCGGAACATCCGGCACATGCACGTCCACTTCGCGTCCGGAGCCACCAGCGTAGCCCGGCTGGCCTCCGCCATCACGGGCATCCCCTACTCCTTCACGGCCCATGCCGTAGACATCTTCCATGACTCGGTCAGCAGCGAAGACCTCCGGATCAAGCTCGAACAGGCCCACCACGCCGTGACGATCAGCCACTTCAACCTGCGCTACCTGCGCCGGCGCTTCCCCTCGTCCACGGCCCGGCTCCACCTGGTCCGCAACGGCCTGGACCTCGACCGCTTCCCGTACCGGGATCCGCGGCCCCTTGGCACCACGGTGCGGATCGCCGCCGTCGGACGCCTGGTGGAAAAGAAGGGATTCCAGCATTTGCTGCCCGCCGCCGCCGAACTCCTGGACGAAGGTTTTCGGCTGGACCTGAGCATCGCCGGTACCGGCGTGCTGGCCGAAGAGCTTGGGGCCAGCATCGAACGGCTCGGGCTGGGCGACCACGTCCGGCTGATCGGAGCCCGGACCCAGGACCAGGTCCACGAGCTGCTCGATTCGTCCGATATGTTCGTCGCCCCCTGCGTCGTCGGCGCCGACGGCAATGCCGACGGCATGCCCACGGTCCTCCTGGAAGCAATGGCCGCCGGCGTTCCCTGCATCAGCACGGCCGTCACCGGAATCCCGGAAGTCGTCCGGAACGGTTCGACAGGGATCCTGGCCCGCCCGGCCAATCCCCACTTCCTGGCCCGCGCCATTCGGAAGATGAGCTCCCCCGGCACCGACCGGGTCGCAATGACCCGCAACGCCCGGGCCCTGATCGAACACGACTTCGACGTCCGACGCCAGGCCGAACTGCTGCGATCCCTCTGCCGCGCCGAAAGGAAGGTCGCGTGATGCGGGTGGCCTACGTCTGCGCGGACCCCGGGGTGCCCGTCTTCGGCACCAAGGGTTCATCCGTCCACGTCCAGGAAATCATCCGCGCCTGGCGCAACACCGGGGCAACCGTCACCGTGTATTGCGCCCGGCTCGGAACCGACCGCCCTGCCGACCTGGCGGATCTTGAAGTCGTCGAAATCCGGCCCAGGCACAGTGAGGGGGCCGCCCATGAACGGGCGGTCGAAGACGCTGCGCTGGCCCTCACCGACAGGATCCTGCACGACGGGTGCGGCTTGACCTACGAACGCTGCTCGCTGTTCAGTCCGGCGACCTCCGTGGTGGCCCACATCCTCGCCGTGCCTACGGTGCTCGAAGTCAATTCCCCCCTCATCGATGAACAACAGCGCTACCGGCAGCTGACCGATGTCCAGACAGCCGACAGCATTCTCCGGCGCAATGCCCGGGCAGCGGATGTGGTGGCCTGCGTCTCCGAACCGGTGGTCCGCTGGATCCGCCAGCGGGTACCCACGGCCCGGACCGTCCTGGCACCCAACGGCGTCAACGTCGACCGCGTCACGCCACGCCCCCGCGGCCGGCGGAATCCGGACCACCTTACGGTGGGCTTTGTCGGAACGTTGAAGCCGTGGCACGGGGTCCCCGACCTGCTTCACGCCGTCGCGCTGGCGAATTCCGCAGCCGCCGCTCCGGGGAACCGGTGGGCGGTACGGATCATCGGCGACGGCCCGGGCCGGATGGACCTTGAACACCTTGCCGTTTCCCTCGGAGTGGAAACGGAGTTCACCGGGGCGGTGCCGCCAGGGGCCGTGCCCGGACTTCTTCATGAATGCGACGCCGCTGCTGCGCCCTATCCCGCTGACGAGGAAGGACGCGACGACTACTTCTCGCCGCTGAAGGTTTACGAGTACATGGCCGCCGCGATGCCGATTATCGCGAGTTCCGTGGGCCAGATTCCTTCCATCCTGGAGGACGGACGCACCGGCATTTTGGTCCCGGCCTCCGAACCCCGGGCTTTCGCTGCAGCACTGACCCGGATAGCGGACGATCCCGCCCTGCGCGAAGGTCTCGGCAGCCGGGCCCGTGAGGACGCCGAAAGGCGTTTCAGCTGGAATGGGGTGCTGGCCCGCATCACAGCCGCGCTGCCTGCCCCGCGAAAGGTGGTTTTGCCATGACGGCAGCGTCGAGGCACCTGCTGACCGGGGCCATGCGGGATAGGAGGCCGTGGCCGCGACTGGGCACCGGCCGTAAACCGGAGTCCGGCATCCGCCGGACACTTCGGTGCGTCCGGCCGCATCTGCGCCAGCACCGCCTCCGGATTGCGGTCGGATTCGCCGCCCTCGCCGTGGACGTCCTCTTCCGGCTGCTCGAGCCATGGCCAGTGAAACTGGTGGTCGATGCGGTCTCCCGTTCGCTGGGCGCAACCCTGAGACGGCCGGGGCCCTCATTGGAAGCCAATACACAGACGCTGCTGCTGTGCGGCGGCGTGATCGTGGTCATTAGTGTCCTCCGGGCGATTGCCAACTATTGGTCCGCAATCTCCTTCGCCCTCGTGGGCTCACGTGTCGCGGCCGAACTCCGTGCCCGCACGTTCCGCCACGTTCAGGGCCTGTCCATGCGGCACCACACTCGGGCCTCCTCCGGTGACACGGTCCAGCGGCTCGTGAGTGACGTCTCACGCCTGCAGGACGTTGCCGTCACGGCCGGGCTCCCCATGCTCGGCAACGCCGTTACCCTCCTGGCAATGACCGTGATCATGCTGTGGCTTGACCCGATGCTGGCCCTCGTTGTCTTCCTGGCGACCGGCATATTCGCCATATTGTCGCGTCGGAGTTCGGGATCGATCACGACGGCAGCCGGAAATTCCCGCAAAGGTGAGGGGGCGCTAGCCACAACGGCGGCCCAGACCCTCGCCGCCATGCGTGAGGTCCAGGCCTACGGGCTTGAGGACACCATCAGCTCCAACTTCCGGAAAAGCAACACGGCCACCCTCGGGACCGGGGTGGTCGCACTCCGGCTGGCCGCCAGCCTCGAGCGGCGCACCGACGTGCTGATCGGCCTCGCCACGGCCGTCGTCCTGGCCGGCGGAGGCTGGCGCGTGCTGCAGCACTCCATCACCCCCGGGGACCTCATCGTCTTCCTCACCTACCTCAAAACCGGGATGAAGCCGCTGAAGGATCTCGCCAAGCAAACAAGCAGGATCGCCTCGGCCACTGCGTCCGGCGTGCGCGTGGCGGACCTGCTGGAGGCCCAGACCGACGTGCCCGAAGCGCCCAATGCCCGCCCCCTGGAAAGCCGGAGCCCGGAAATTGTCTTCGACAACGTCTGCGCGGGACACGGCGAGGGCACCACAGTCCTTCACGGGATCAACCTGAGAATTCCGGCCGGGGAACGCCTGGCCATCATCGGTCCGTCCGGCGCCGGAAAGTCAACCCTGGCCAGCCTGGTCCTGCGCATGATCGACCCCACCACCGGCACGGTACGGGTAGGAGGCGAGGACCTGAAGGAACTCCAGATTTCGTCCGTGCGCTCCCACGTCTCCATCCTGCTCCAGGACTCCGTCCTCTTCGGCAACACCGTGCGGGAGAACATCAGGTTCGGCCGCCTGGACGCCTCCGATGAGGACATCGAACACGCCGCCGCGCTGGCGCAGGCAGACGACTTCATCCGTGCCCTTCCCGACGGCTATGACACAGTCCTGGGTGAAGCTGCCAAGGACCTCTCCGGCGGACAGCGGCAGCGGATCGCGATCGCCCGTGCCATCCTGCGCCAGGCGCCGATCGTCATCCTTGACGAGGCCACCGCCGGACTGGACCCTGCCTCCCGCGAATCGATCCTGGATGCCCTTGACGTTCTGACCACGGGGCGGACCTCGATCACGATCACCCACGATGCCTTTGCAGCCCGCCTGTCCGACCGGATCATCTGGCTTGAGAATGGGCGGATCCTGGAAGAAGGCCGCCCCCTGGATCTCCTGCAGGACCCGGAAAGCCGGTTCAGCAGGTGGATGGGTGGTCCTCCCACCCCGCGCAGCGACGAGGAAGCGGACGGACAGCGAGTGGAGCTGCACGACGTTGAGGTGCCGACGTGAACTCCGTGCGTACTCCGTTGCGCGGCGCCGATCACGCGCTCGCCGTCCGCGACGATGCCCTGCCGTGCCTCGCAGCCGTGCTCGACGACGACCGTCTATCCGAGCTGCTGGGCGGGCCGGCCCGCATCACCCGGGTCCGGTACAAACCACGCACGTCCGTGCTGGTTGCCTTCTGCCGCACCCGCGGCGGTCAAGAGGATTATGGTTGGGCGCTCACGACGGCAGGCAATACCCAGCTGGCAGGACGCGCCCGGAAGTCCGAACGGCGCGGCGGCGGCGTACAACTGCTCCGCCCGGCCTTGGCTGACGCGGACGCGGTCATCGCTGTGGGCGGAGTCGATGACGACTGGGCCCTGCTCGATAACCTGCGCTGGCTGCGCAACCAGGGCCTTGAGCTGCTCGGCGCCGGGCTTCCGTCCGAGCGCGGCTTCCCCGGCGGCTCCGCCAGGGTCGTGCGCTACAAGCCCGAGCGGCGGGTCGTTCTGGTGGAGCAAACCCCGGGTTCACCGATCGTGGTCAAGACAGCGGCTCGGGCCGTCCCCGAGACCGCAGGCCGTTTCCACCAGCGCCTGCTCGAGCATGGGGTTCCTGTGCTCCGCCTGCTGGGGGACGCCGACACATGGCAGCACGGAACCACCGCGAGCCCGCTATGGGGCGACCGGGACCTGTCCGCCAGCGACAACCCCGAGGCCGCCCGCGCCGCGGGGGAAGCCCTCGCCCGGCTGCACAGCCTTCCGACGGAAGGGGACGCCGGCCCCGCCGGGTCCGAAGCCCTCGTGGAACGCCAAATGGCGGCCACCTGCGCCATGGTCGCGGCCCTCCTGCCCGATCTGGAAGCGGCTGCGGCAGCCGCGGCCGCCCGGATACGCCAGCGCCTGGACGCGGTCGGCGCCTGGCGGACTCCGGTCCGGATCCATGGGGACTTTTCCGCGGACCAGGTGCTGGTCAGCGGCTCTGAGGTCCGTCTGATCGACTTCGACCGTGCCCACAACGCGGCCGCAGAAGCTGATTTGGGCTCCTTCGCCGCCGTGGCTGAAATGAGCCGGTGGCGCGATCACCCGAACGCATCTGTCGGTCCGGAAACCCGGCACCTGATCGATGGCTATGTGCAGGCCGGCGGCCGCTTCAACGCCGCCGCAGTGGATTTCTGGGCGGCGCTGCGCATGTTTGCCGGCTGCGTCGACCCCTTCAGGGACCGGGCCGCGGACTGGGCCACCGACATGTCCCGGCATATCGACCGCGCCTGCGAGCTGGTCCGATGACCTGGCTCCCGCCGGTCCCGCAGGCCGTCGTCGACGCCTCCGGGCGAACCTGGCAGGTCCACCGGGCGTGGCCGGATAAGACTCCGGGGGACTACATCATGGAAGTCCTGACGACCGGTCGAACGGGAGTCAGGGCCGCGCATCTGCGCGCCGGTCGCTTCGAGCTCGTGCCGCGGGACGATCCCGGGTTGCCGGCCCTGCAGGCAGAGGCACGGTATGGCGAAATCATTGCCCACAGGCCCCACGCACGGGCCGTCGTCCGGGCGGAGGACTGCTACATCAAGGTTTTCCGGCCAGGCGAGGCGATTGTCCCCGCCGAACGATGCGCCCAAACGGATCTCCTGCTGGACCCCCGCACGTTCGCAGCGCCCAAGGTCCTCCGGAACTCAGCGGATGTCATTGTTTTCAGCCCCCTCCCCGGACGGACGCTGGGCGAGTTGAGCCAGGACCACGCGGCCATCACCGATGAGTGGTTCGCCTGGGTGTGGCAGGAATTTGCGCACGCCTGGGCCGCCCAGGTGGGTGCCCGCTACGATACTGCCAGGCGCAGCGCCCTTGCCACCCTCCCGCTTCACCCGCCCGACGTTGAAGTAGCCGATTTGTGGCGCTGGGTGAACCGCTGGCTGCACCACTATGCGAAAGTCCCGGAGGCATCTTCGCAGCGCGACGCCTTGTGTGCCCGGGCAGAGGACGTGACGCAGAACCTCCTCCGGACGGCGCCGGATCCCCTGGTGTGGGCCCACGGTGACCTCCACGACAAGCAGATCCTGGCCGGCGACGGCATCTCCCCGCTGGGCCTGCTGGATTTTGACGACACCGCCCAGGCCGAGGCCGCCCTCGATCTCGCTAATCTGGACGTCCATTTGGAGCTGCGTGTCCGGCAGAACCGCATGACGGGAGAACGCTTCTTCGCGGCGCACACGCAGGTCCGGGCCGCCGCTGACCTGCTGCAGGTGAGCCCGGTCAGGTTCCATGCCTATTCCGCTGCAGCGTGGCTGCGCCTGGCGTGCTCTCCGCTGCCCGGGCGATCAGCCCTGGCCCTCGCCGTTCTCGACGAACGCGCCACGCACCCGCCCGTCCGCGCGGCGGAGGGGCTGACGGCATGAACTGGCACCCGGCCGTCCCGGCCGCTGTCCCGGACACGGACGGAACACAATGGCTGGTCCGGCGGGCCTGGCCCGAAGCCGCCGCGGGCGACTACACCATGGAGCTTGCGGCGCCCGGGCGCCCGGGCGTCAGGGCCGCCCATCTCCGGGCCGGAGCGCTGGAGCTGATACCGGAGGGGGGCGACCGGCGTCTGCCCGCCCTCGCGCATGCGGCACCGCTGGGCGAGGTCGTGGTGCACCGGGCCCACAAGCGTGCCGTGGTGAAGGCCGGCGCCGGTTATTTCAAAATCTTCCGGACCAGGCAGTCCGACGAAGCCGCGGGACGGCACACCCGGATGAACGCCATCCTGGACGCCGGGGACTTCCTCACGCCGCAAGTGGTGTCCTATACCCCGGGCTGCCTTCTCCTGACCGCCCTCCCCGGGCGTTCCCTGTTCGAGCTGGGAAAGGACCCCTCGGGCAGCGACGCCGTGTTCGAAGGAGCCTGGCGGAAATGGTCCGAGTGCTGGATCCGGCAACAACTGCTGGCTGGCGCTCCTGCGCACCGCGCTGCCTATGAGGCGCTCCCGGCCCGCACGGCCGCCGTCGAACTGGAAAACCTGCAGCGCATCGTCAATTTGTGGTTGCTGCATGCCCAGGACGACCCGGCGGCGCAAACCCAGCGCAGCGACGTCCGTTCCGCCGCCGCCCGGATCGGGCAGCAGCTGCTCGGCACCGAACCTGATCCGCTGGGGCTGTCCCATGGCGACCTCCACGACAAGCAGATATTCGCCGAAGGCCCCGAGGCTCCCCTCGGGCTGCTGGATTTCGACGAGGCAGGCCGGGCCGAAGCTGCTGCCGACCTCGCAAACCTTGCCGTGCACCTGCAGCTGCGCCTGCGCCAGGGCCGCCTGACAGCCGGACGCTACACGGCCGCCCGCCGCCAGGTCATCGCAGCTGCCGAGGAATTACGGGTCACGCCTGCGCGCTTCGACGCCTACGCCCAGGCGACACGCCTGCGATTGGGCTGCCTCTATTCCTTCAGGCCGGAGTGGGCCACCCTGGCCGGTAATTTCCTCGACCGCGCTGCAGGGGATGAAACCCCTTCGTTCGCCCATGCGTCGTCAGTGCGGCCCGCAAACCTCAAAACCGTCAGCTGACAGAATATGAAATCTGTCATTCCATTGCTGTATGGTTCTTTTATGTCTACGCACCCCACCACCGCCCTCTTTTGGCCGCGCCGCCTCGGCGCAACCGGCCCCACGGTCTCCCCCTTGGGCCTTGGCCTGATGGGCATGTCGGACCTGTACGGCCCCGCGGACGACGCCGAGAGCAAGTCCACCATCCACGCCGCCCTCGATGCGGGAGTCACCCTGCTCGACACCGGCGACTTCTACGGCTCGGGCCACAACGAAATGCTGCTGCGGGACGCCCTGCGCGGCCGCCGGCGTGAAGACGCCGTCATCAGCGTGAAATTCGGCGCGCTGCGCGATCCTGCCGGCGGCTGGGGCGGTGTCGACACGCGGCCCGTCGCCATCAAGAACTTCATCGCCTACACCCTGCGCCGGCTGGGGACGGACTACGTGGACATCTACAGGCCCGCCCGCCTCGACCCTTCGGTGCCGGTCGAGGATATCGTCGGGGCCATGGCCGACCTCGTCACCCAGGGCTACGTCCGCCACATTGGCCTGTCCGAGGTGGGCGCGGACACTCTGCGCCGCGCCCACGCCGTCCACCCCATCTCCGATCTGCAGATCGAGTATTCACTCATTTCCCGCGGCATCGAGGACACCATCTTGCCCGCAGCACGGGAACTGGGCATCGGCATCACCGCCTACGGCGTACTGTCCCGGGGCCTCCTGTCCGGGCACTGGTCCGCGCAGCGCAGCGAAGGCCGCAACTTCCGCACCCACCTCCCCCGCTTCAGCGGCGAGAACCTCGACCACAACCTTCAGCTCGTCGAAACCCTTCGCCGTCTGGCAGAGGCCAGGGGGACCACCGTCGCCCGCATCGCCATCGCCTGGGTCATGTCCCGCGGCGAGGACATCGTCGCGCTGGTCGGCGCCCGGCGCCGGGACCGGCTCGCGGAGTCCCTCGGCGCAGCCGAGCTGGAACTGACACCGCAGGACCTGGCCGAAATCGAAGCAGCCGTCCCTGCCGAAGCCGCCGCGGGTACCCGGTACGACGCCGGACAGATGTCCTTCCTGGACAGCGAACGGCCGTGACCACCCCTCCGGGCGTGTTGACCACGGACGGAATCCTGGACGCTGCCGAGGACGTGCTCCGCCGTTACGGGCCGGCGAAAACAAATGTCGTGGACGTCGCCAAGGTGCTGGGCGTCAGCCACGGAAGTGTCTACAGGCACTTTCCGAGCAAAATCGCCCTCAGGGATGCCGTCGCCGAGCGCTGGCTGGCCAGGTTGTCGGCACCCCTTGCGGCGGTCGTGGATGAACACGACGGTCCGGCGGTCGAGCGGTTGCTCCGCTGGATCCGGCAGCTGGCCGCGACGAAGCAGCGCATGTCACGGGAAGACCCGGAGCTTTTCGCCACGTTTCACCGGCTCACCACCGAGGCCCGGGACGTTGTCTCGGCACATGTCGGCCATCTCGCCGCGCAGATTTCCCAAATCATCGCCGCGGGTATCGACAGTGGCGAGTTTGCCGCCGTCGACCCTCCCTCAGCAGGACGCGCGGTGCTGCAGGCGACTGCTTTTTTCCACCACCCTGCCCACGCCGAGGACTGGGACAAGCCCGCCATCAGCCAGGACCTCGACGCCGTATGTCGCGTCCTCGTCGCCGGCCTCGCCACGCGGTAGGTCCGGACGCGCCCACCGGCCCGCAAGCGAACACCCGCTCCTGTCAGCTCCCGACGAAACACACCACGCAAAGCAAGGAATCACATGATCAATCTCCAGCAGGACGCCGACGGCTTCGTCCGCATGAACAGGCATTTTCCTGACAGCACGCCCGTGTCCGTCACGTTCAACGACGGATCCGAGGCGGTGCTCTCCGGGCGCCGGTTGAACAAGGCGTATGACGAGGCCCTGGCGGAGTACCGGGCGCAGAACCACCTGGACGCAAAGGGATATTCCCGTGGCCCGCGAAAGACAGTGCGCCCGGCCAACAAGATCGAATTTGTGCTTGTCCACACCGGAATGGCCGGAGAGTAGGGAAACCGACGCCGATGGACGCCGTCCGCCGGTGGATGTGATTGACTACTGCCGATCACACTCGATGGAGGCGAATGTCATGAGCACCCGGCAGACGGATTCCCGGACGCGACCGCCGTCGCTCTGGCGGCACAAAGGCTTTGTCGGACTCTGGGGCGCTGAGAGCATCAGTGAGCTTGGCTCCCAGTTCAGCTCCCTCGCGCTGCCCGTCATAGCCGTCACGCTCCTGCACGCCGGTGAATGGCAGCTCGGTGTTTTGAACGCCGCCGGAACGGCGGCGTTCCTCGTTGTTGGGCTCCCGGCTGGCGCATGGGTGGACCGCTGGCTCAAGCGGCACGTCATGATCGCAGCCGACCTGATCCGGGCGATTGCGATTGCTGCGGTCCCCCTGCTCTGGTGGCTTGGACTCCTGCAGTTGTGGCATCTTGCAGTGGTCGCGGCCGTTGTTGGAATTGCCACCGTCTTCTTCGATGTCTCCTACCAAAGCTACGTGCCGATCCTCGTGCCTTTAGAAAAGGTCGCTGAAGCCAACTCCAGGCTTGAGGCAAGCTTCCAGATCGCCCGCATCGGGGGCCCGGCGCTTGCCGGGTCCCTGATTGCCATCGCCTCCGCCCCGGTCCTGCTCATTGCCGACGCCGTGTCCTACCTGTTCTCGGCAGTCTTCTTGAAGCGGATCAGCGACCAGGAGGTGAAACCAGACCGCGGAGCACGCCGCCGGCTTGTGAGTGAAATCGCTGATGGAGTCCGGTTTGTCGCCCACGAGCCGCTCATTCGCAGGGTGGTCGGCACAACCGCGACGGCGAACCTGTTCGGCACCTTGTCCTCCACGCTGCTCCCGTTGCTCATACTTCGACAGCTAAACCTGGGCACTGCGGGTCTGGGGCTCGTGTTGTCGGTCGGTGCGATCGGAGGCCTGCTCGGCGCCCTCACGGCCTCCGCTCTTTCCCGCCGGGTCGGGGAGGGACGGGTCATCGGACTCTCTGCCGTGGCGGGCTCGCTCATGCTTGCGTTCATCCCGCTGGCGGCGGGGGCCCGTGAATTCTCACTCGCCGTCCTGATTTTCGCCGAATTTGGCGTATCGTTCATGGGCCTGACCTACAACATCACGCAGGTCAGCCTGCGACAGCGGCTTTGTCCGCCACATCTTTTGGGGAGGATGAACGCCTCGATCCGCTTCGCCGTGTGGGGAGTGATGCCCGTCTCCAGCCTGGCGGCCGGCCTCCTGGGCGGGTGGTTGGGGATGCTGCCGACGATGTGGATCGCCGCAGCCGGATCGCTTGCCGGCTGCGGCTTCGTGGTCTTCTCCCCGCTCAGCCGGCGGCGTTTGCCCGGCGCTACAGCACTGCGCTGAGAAGGGTCTTCCCGCTGCCGGCGGCACGGATCTCAACGCGGCGGATGTCGGCAGCCCGGATGGTGGTGGTCGCCGTCGGCGTCGCCACCGTCCCGGGGGTCGCTGTCCAGCTGGCCACCTGTGTTGCGACGCCCCGGGCGTCAACAACCATCAGGCGGTACTCCTCCGGATTTTGAGCGCCGCCGGATCCTGCCGGGTAGTCGCCCGGGTTAGGCGAGTAGGTGCACTCCCAGTCGATCCGCGTTCCCCACGGTTGCCCGGTGAGGGACCCCTTCGCGGCCAGCCCGCTGGCGCCTGTCGGCGTGAAGTGAAGGGCTGCGGCCGATGCAGCCTGGGTCTGTAGGGCCGGCGGGGCCGGGCTGGTGACCGCGGCGGTGATTACGCCGGACGCCGCACTGGCGCCAAGGACAAGGGCGGCAGCGGCCAGCCGCGTCCGCCGCCGCCGGACCCGGACATGATCCGCCAGACCGGATGGCAGCCCCGGCGATGCCGTCACGTCGGCAGCCGGCGCCAGTGTCCGTGCCTCCGCGGGTGACAGGGCGGCCAACAATGCCGGCAGCCCGGCAAGCTCGGCCACTGCGGCCCTGCATCCGGCGCATTCGGCCAGGTGTTCCTCGAACTCGTGACGTTCAGAGGGGATCAGGGCCCCCAGCACATACGCTGCATCCCAGCTGCGGTAACTGTCGATTCCGGTCGGGCTCATGGAGTCACTCCGCCTTCCTGGAGGGCCAGCCGCAGGGCCCTCAACGCGTAGTGCAGCCTGGACTTCACGGTCCCTTCAGCCAGCTGCAGGCTTTTCGCCATTTCGGCCGTTGTCTCACGCTGATAGTACGCATGCAAAATCACAGCCCGGTGGTCGGCGGACAATCCTGCGAGGGCGTCAGAGACGAGCCACGCGTCCAGGATCCTGTCAATCCGGTCCGTTTCCGGGATTTCCGGCAGCCGCTCCGCCTCCGTTTCGTGCCGCCGTCGGGCGCTCCGGCGGTCATCGATCACGAGGTTGCGGGCTACCTTGTAGAGCCAGGCCCTCACCGCCGGCTCCGCCCGCTGGAGCACATCGGGATGTTGCCAGGCCCGGATCAAGGTCTCCTGCACGACGTCGTCCGCCAGCGCACGGTCGCCTGTCAGTCCCGTGACGAACCGCCGCAGCGCCGGGCCGTAGGCCTCATTCAGCGAGCGCAGCAGCTCAGCCTCGTGATCGGACATCTCAACCTCCCAGTTAGGGAACGAAGCGGGCCCCCCTTTGGTTCACCAGCCGAATAATCCAGCCGGGCTTGAACCCGCGGGCTCCCGCGACCGTTCTTAGGTACGAGTCCGGCGATCCATGCCGGGCACTGCCTCAGGAGGGCACAATGAAGATTCCCCGCCCGGCGCTGGCCGCCGCGGCCTTGGGCAGCACCCTATTGCTGGGAGCATGTTTCGGCGGACAACCGTCGGCACCGGCCCCTGCCCCATCCGGGGTCAGCACCCTGCCCGGCACGGGGGCGCCGTCCCCGCAGCCCACGGCCCCCGGGACGACCGATGAAACCGCCACGCCGCCGATGGTGCCGTCTCCGGCAGAAGTTCCGTCCCCGGCCACAGTTACTGTGCCGGCCCAAGTTCCGGCGCCGGCCGTGCTGCCGCCCGTTCCGCCCCCGGCCCCGGTGGTCGTGCCGCCACCCGCCCCGCCGCGGGTAGCTCCGCCCCCGCCGCCGCCGCCTGCCCCGCCGCGGGTAGCTCCGCCCCCGCCTCCGCGGATGGCTCCCCCGCCCGCACGGGCACCCGCGGGGAACGATCATGATGCCGATAACAACGGAGGCCCGGACGACGGTGACGGCAACAAGTAGGGCGAAGACAGGCCAACCCCGGCCGCAGGGTTGGTTGTCCGGGAGTTCGGCGCGGCTCCGCCGGACCAGGGTGACCGCCCGGGTGTTGGGGGCCCTGGCGGCGATGGTCCTGGGCGGCTGCAGCTCCCCGGCTCAGGACCGGACACCCGTGCTGGCCCCGGCCGGCACCACAACATTCGCGTGGTTCCAGGCGGGCCCGGCGCCGGCCGGCTGGAAATCCAGGGAGCTTCCGGACGGAACGGCGGTTCTCTCCATCCCGCCAGGCGCCAGCCCGGTGGAAAGCGACCCCGGCAGCCTGTCTGCCGCCCTCACCGCACCGAACGGTGATCTCCAGGTCTATCTCAACGCCACGCCGCAGCAGGGTGAGGAGTCGCTGGCCAACTGGCCGGAATTCCGCCTCGACCACCTCACGGACGAGCACGCTGCGTCCGCGACCCGAATTTCCAGCCGTGACGGAATGGGGTTCCGCGGCGGAACCGGTTCGTGCGTGGCCGACGCCTACGTGACCCGCATCGGCGCCCACGAATATCGTGAGATAGCGTGCCTTGTGGCGGGCGCCAGGGGTAGCAGCGTACTGGTCGTGGCAGCCTTCGCCGACTCCTGGGACCGCTACGGCCCGGTGATGCAGCAGGCAATTGACTCATACCTGGCTGAGTAGGATGCACCCTCGAATCCAGCGGGTAGCCGGAGCTATTGACACGGATCCCCGCGCAGGACTAAACCGGCCCTAGCGTCGGGTGGATACACCGGGCGCCACGGCGTTCAGCCGTTCTCGTCCAGGGAGGAGAGACCCGTGCAAAGCCAGGCTCCGCGCTTCCGAAGCCCCACGATCATCCGCAAGGCCCTGACCACGGCGGCGGCCCTCACCCTCACGACTGCCGGCCTGCTGGGCGGGTCGACGCCGGCATCGGCGGGAACCTACCTCGGCGGCGTCGACATGCAGCGCGCCTGCAACACCCAGTACTACGATGCCTTCGAAATCCGGGCCGTGATCCTGGACCAGTACGACGCCTACAGCTGGCGGTGCGTCTTGGGCTCGGACACCTCCGACGGGATCAACGTCAACCAGGAATGCGTCATCGAGTACGGTGGCGGCGCCTATGCCGGGCTCGTGTACTGGTGGGATCCGCACTCCTGGTACTGCCAGCGGTAGCCCGGCGTGCCGTCCTCAGACGCCCAGTCCTGAAGCGCTGGGAGGCGCCACGGTCCAGTCATTCCCTGCCGCCCGCATCCACGGCAACGGCAGCAACTCTGCCACAGTGACTTTCCCGACCCGTCCTTCGGCATCGATGAGGACGGTGGTGCCGGACCCGTACGTGCGCATCAGTTCCCGGCAGACGCCGCAGGGGTTGGTCACTTGGGGCACTCCCGCCGGCGTCATGCACACCGCCACGGCCGATTCGATGGATGTCTCGTTGGCCATGCAGGCGTTGGCAACGGCACTGGACTCGGCACAGACGTTGACCCGTTTCGAGCCCACGTGAAGACCGAGATAGATCTGCCCTGAACCGCCCCGCATCGCGGCCGCGACCCTGTGGTTATCGACGTGATGTGCCGCTAACAGCTGCGCGCAGGCGGCCTCATAGAGTTCGATGTCTAAGGCATCGAGGTCGAACGTGATCACGTGAATCCTCCGATTGTTGATGTGGGTGACGGTCGCCGGGAAGGCCGAGGGCCCCCACATCACCTTCCAGGGTGATGTGAAGGCCCGACGCCGCTCCCGGAAGGGTCCTCAGTCTCCGACGAACAGGCCGTTGGCCCGACGGGCGAGGAGATAGAAAATGATGCTGAGGATGGACAGAACCGCTACATAGACCGGGAAGATCCAGGCGGCGTTCAGGGACTGCAGCCAGACGAGAAGGAAGGACGCAGTCCCCCCGAAGAGCGCGACGCCGATCCCGTAGCCCAGCGACGTTCCGGCACCCCGGCAGGCCTTCGGCATCAGGGAGCTCGAGACGACGTTGTAAAGGGTCATGTTCAGGACGAGGACAACGGAGCCGCCGAGCAGGACAGCGGCGAACCCGCCGATTCCCGGCTGGACGTACATCAGCATGAGGAACACGGAAGGAACGGCAAGGGCCCGGGTCACGAGGAACCACTTGGACATCGACTTGCCGTCCGTCAGCTTGCCCACGACGAGGCTTCCGATGACGAGGACGACGCCCAGGATTGTCGTCACGGCGAAGACCGCCGTCGGATCTTCCTTGAAGCTGCTGCGTGCGGCGTTCGGCAGCCCGGTGTTCCAGGCGTAGTTATAGGCCTGGGCGGCGCCGACGACGAAGGTGATGGCCAGGACGCTGAGCCAGTTCTTGCGCACGCCCTTCCACACGGTCTTGGAGGTGCTTCCTGCCAGCTCTTCAGGTTTCATCGTTTCCGGCAGCGCGCGGCGCAGGTAGGCCACGACGACGCCGAGGACCGCACCGATGACGAACGGGATACGCCATCCCCAGTCCGACATGGCGGCTGCGCCCAAGGCCAGGCTCGCCACGTAGCTGACAAGGGATGCCAGCAGGATGCCCATGTTGACGTAGAAGGAAATAATCCCGGCCACAAATCCTTCGCGGCCCGCAGGCACAAGTTCCACCGCGTGGGACGTGGACAGCGGGGCCTCCACACCGGTGGAAATGCCCTGGATCACCCGGCATACGAGAAGAATGATGCCGGCCCAGGGGCCGATCTGCTGGTAGGTCGGCGTCAATGCGATGATGAGCGTGGTTCCGGCCATCATCGCGATGGACCAGAGCATCACACGGCGCCGTCCGAGCCGGTCTGCCAGGGTTCCGAGCAGGATGCCGCCGAGCGGACGGAAGGCAAAGCCCACGGCGAAGACAGCCAGGGCGTTCAATGTGGCGGCCAGGGGATCCGTCGACGGGAAGAACTTGGGTCCGATGAAGGCGGACAGCAGACCGAATACCATCCAGTCGTACCACTCAAGGGTGTTCCCCAGCCCGAGGGCGAGTATGCCTCTACGGACCTCAGGAGAAAAGCCTCTTGTCCGGGAACTACTCACATCATCTTTGATGCCTGTGTCGATCATGATTGCTTCCTTCGCCAGCGCTTTTTGGGCGCGTGAGTGTATGGACCACCGCCGCCGGACGGAGAGCCGGGAGACGATGGACGAAACTATCGGTATTTTTGGGCCGAACTAGGGCCTGACGGCCTCACCAGATGGGAGGCGAATTAACCCGGATAGCTACGCATACCTCTTCGTAGCGATTAACAAACCACTGCGGGATCCTGGCGGAGAAGATCATTGAATCGCCGCTTCGGTGGCCGCCTTCAGATCCGGTGTCGGCAGCTCGTTCGCTGCGTCCCCGGCCGCCCCGCGGGCACCTTTTGAGATTGCGCCACCTGTCCGCATACGGTTTCCGATGGCTGTCGGAAGCGAACGTTGCGCAGCCGCTGACGGGCCGGCCAAGTCTTCTTCGTTCACCGAATTCCTTTGCTGAGTGACGCTACTCACACAACTATATTGAAGATCTTCACCATGTCAACGATTCTGCCGCGCCGAGTATCCGCCGGAGCGGGACTCGGGAGACACTGGTGCTCCCGCTCGCGTTACTGACCGGGCCCTGGCGTGGGAGCTGCGGTCTGCGGGCCGGAACCGGCGCCGCCCGCCGGTGAGCCACCGGCACCTGTACCGCCGTTGCGGCGTCCCTGGCCAGTCGTTGCGTTGCCGCTTCCTGTGCCGGAACCGGTTCCCGCACCGGGGCCCTGGAAGTTGCCGAACCTGGCGGCGCGGTTCCCGGTGTCTATCTGTTTCTGCACCGCGGAACCGGCAAATGCTCCGGCCGCGACCAGCGCCACGCACGCCAGGATCCTGGTCGAGCGTCCCATGACGAATCTGGGCTTCGGCACAAACGGCTCGTGGTCCGCCGGCGGCAATACCGGGACGCCGCCCCCTTCATCCGGGTTCCCGTCCTCAGGCTCCGTGAGCTCGAGGCCGTTCCCGACGCCGTCGGACGGCGCCCCGTCGCGGTACCAGCCAGCCGAAGCCTCAGGCGCCGTCTCGGGCAGCACCTGGGTGAGTGCCGGGTCGGTGGCCACGGACTCCGTGGCGGGCGACGCCGCGCCGTCGACGTCGCTTCGGCGGCGGGTCATGGAGGTGTTGGCTGGGAGGAAACTCTTCACGGGACGTCCTATTCGTAACGAAGTGCATCGATGGGCCGCAGCTTCGCGGCTTTGTTGGCGGGATAGACGCCGAAGACCAGGCCGATGACGGCCGACACTGCAAGGGAGACCCACACGGTCCACGGCTGGACTTCAGGCTGGACGCCAAGAACGGGGAAGGCACTCCCGACAAAGCCGATGACGATGCCGGCCACCCCGCCGATGACGGAAATGACCAGGGACTCAATCAGGAACTGGGCCACGATGCTCCCCCGCGAGGCACCGATCGCCTTGCGGATGCCGATCTCCCGGGTGCGCTCGGTGACGGTGACCAGCATGATGTTCATGACGCCGATCCCGCCGACAAGAAGGCTGATCGCCGCGACGGCGCCGAGCAGAATTGTCAGTGTCTGCGTCGTGTTGGTGGCCGTGGTGAGGATCTGGGCCTGGTTCCGGATCTGGTAGTCCCGGTTGGTGGCATCCACGTGATGCCGGGCATCCAGGATCATCTGCAGTTCGTTTTGGGCCTGGTTCATCACCTCGGCCGATTTCGCCTGGGCGGTAATCGACGCCAGCGTCGGGGCGTAACCGGTGAACTTGTTTTGCGCGGCGGACAGCGGAACGACGACGACGTCGTCGGGGTCGTTCAGCCCGGACGAGCCCTTGATGCTCAACACGCCGGCGACGGTGAAGTTCTGGCCGTTGAGCTGGATCGTCTGCCCGACGCCGGATGCCGGGTTGTTCCCGAAGAGATCGGTTGCGACTGTGTTGCCGATGACCGCGACGGGGTTTGCCGCCTGCTCGTCGGCGTCCGTGAACAGCGCTCCCGATGCCACGGCACTGTTGCTGATATCGAAATACGACGCCGTGGTCCCCAGGAAGCTGGCCACAGCATGGGTGGCACCACTGTACGTTCCGGTCACGTTTTGCGCCTGGACGATCGGCGCCGTCCGGGCAACGTCCGGGGCCAGCACCGGGTCCGTCAGGGCCTGCTGGTCCTCGAGGGTGAGGTTGGTGCTGCGGGTCCGGCTCGCCCCGACCTGGCCGCCGGCAGCGGCGCGTCCCCCGACCGACGTCGAGCGGTTGACCGTCAGCACGTTGGTTCCAAGCTTGCCGATCTGGGCTTTGATGGCGTTGGACGTTCCCGCGCCCACCGCGAGCAGGACAATGACGGCGGCGATGCCGATCAGGATTCCCAGCGTGGTCAGTACGGAGCGCATCTTGTTGGCGGCAACCCCTGAGAGGGCGAACCGGGCGGATTCCAGGAGGTTCATGGCGCCACAGCCAGGATCCGGTCGCCGGACGGCTGCTGACGGTCGTCGGAAACAATCCGGCCATCCTGCATGCGCACCACGCGCCCCGCCCGTTCGGCGACGTCCATCTCGTGCGTGATCATGACGATAGTCCGCCCTGTTGCGTGCAACCGTTCGAAGAGATCGAGGATGTCCGACGACGAACGCGAGTCCAGGGCACCGGTCGGTTCATCGGCCAGCAACAGGACCGGGTTGGTCACCAGGGCCCGGGCGATCGCCACGCGCTGCTGCTGGCCGCCCGATAGCTGCGAGGGCTTGTGGCCCGCCCGGCTGGAGAGCCCGACGGTATCGAGCATCTCGAGGGCACGCGCGCGCCGCTCGTGCCGGCCCACCCTGGCGTAGGCGAGAGGCATGGCGACGTTGTCGACAGCCTTGGTGCGGGAGATCAGGTTGAAGTTCTGGAAGACGAAGCCGATCTTGCGGTTCCGGATCTGTGCCTGCTGGTATTCGTCCAGCTCGACGGTATTGATTCCGTCGAGCAAGTAGCTGCCGGTCGTCGGGGCGTCCAGGCAGCCGATGATGTTCATCATGGTCGATTTGCCGGAGCCGGAGGCCCCGATGATGGCCACAAAGTCGCCGCGCTCGATCGTGATGTCCACGCCATCGAGCGCCCGGACCTCCGCTTCGCCCTTGCCATAAACCTTGCTGACTCCGGAGAGGTCGATCACCGCCGCCATGCTCTACTGGCCGCCGTTCCGGGTGCCGCCGCCGCGCGTGCCGCCGCCGCCGAATCCGCCCCCGCCAAGACCGCCGCCTGGAGTGGTGGCGGCGCCGGTGTCAAGGGTGCTGGAGATGGCCGGAAGTTCAATCTGGTCTCCTTCGGAAAGGCCGGTGAGGATCTGGGTCCTCCCGTTGGCGGCGATTCCGGTCGTGACCTTGGTGGGGGTCGTTACGCCGTTTTTGACCACGTTGACGCTCTGGCGGGCGCCGGTGGTTGTGACCGCCAGCGTTGGAACCACGAGGGCGTTGTCCGCCGTGGCAGTAGTGACGGAGATATTGGCGCTCTGGCCCAGTCGCAGGGTCGCCGGCGGGTTCCCTATCGACACCGTGACGGGGTACGTCACGACGCCGTTGGTGGTGCTTGCGGTCTGCGCGATCGATTCGACTTTGCCGGTGACCGTTGCCGCACCGGCATCCTGGTTCAGTGCCGGGAAAGTGAACTGGGCCGTCTGGTCCGGCTTCATGTTCGCGATGTCCGATTCGGAGAAGCCTGCCACCACTTGAAGGTGTCCTGTGTCGCTGATGGTCACGAGGCCGCTGCTGGACCCGGCGGCAGCCGCCGAGCCCGCCGCGGAGGCGGCCCCCGACGCCGCGGAGGCGCCGGCGCCTGCAGCGCCGGAGGCTGCGGAACCCGAGATTGCGGATCCGCTACCGCCGGTCAATGCGCCCACCGTCGCGCTGACCGCGGTGATGGTGCCGGCTACCGGAGAATTCAGGGTGCAGGCGGCGAGGTTGGCCTGCGCAGTCTCGACCGCCAGCTGCGCGCTGGTGACATTGGCGCCTCCGGCGGACGCCGCCGCGTTCTGCGCGTTGCCCAGCGCCGTGGATGCCGTGGCGACCTGCTGCTTGTCCTTGAGCTGGGTGGCGGACTGCTGGTTCTGCGCCTGGGTCAGGAGCTGCTGGTCCTTGGCGAGCTGGTTCTGTGCGGCCGCCACCGGGTCCACCCAGTTGGCAGGTTTCGGGGCGGGCACGGGCTGGGCCTGCGCAGCGGACAGGGCTGCGTTGTCTGCATCCACCGACTTCTGTGCGGCGGCCACCGCGGCGGCCTGTTGCGAGGCGTCCAGGCCCGCTGACTGCTGCGCGTTGACAAGGCCCTGGTTGGCGGAGGACACCTGTCCTGCGGCGGACACCTGCTGCTGGTTGGCCTGGGCGCTCACCGAATCCAGCTGGGCCTGCGCCGCTTTCAGCGCGTTCTGGGCGTTGGTCGGGTCGATCACCAGAAGCTGCTGGCCGGCCGTCACCTGCTGGCCCAGCGCTGCGCTGACGGAAAGGATGGGGCCCGTGCAGTTCTGGGCGTTGACCACGGTCGTCGTCGCCGGAGATACATTGCCCGACGCAGTCGCAACCGATGCGATGGTGGCCTTGCTCACCGCCACGCTCCGCACCGCGGACGCAGGAGTCGTTGAACCCGCCGCCGTGACGGAAAGGTAAGTCCCCGCGCCCAGCGCCAGAATCACGGCGCCCAGGGCAGAGTTGATGAGCAGAGTTTTTGAGGTCATGCGTGGACCTTAACCGGGGTAGCTGAGCGTAGACCGGGAAAATCGTGGGAGCAACCCCCGCCGGCCCGCGTCCCCTCTTCGGACCCCGGGGTGCGTCGGCGCCTTACTGCGCGCGGCACTCCGCGGCGGTCACGTGGAGCAGTGAGGACCCTTCGCCCTTGGCGATGACGTCGAACCGGACGTCGCCGGTGAACACCCCGGCAGGGCCCTTGTTGCTCGGCTGCTTCGGCCGGATTTCCAAAATATCTCGCTCCGTGTTGGTGACACCGGCACGCGCGGTGTCCACGCCCTCCACCTAGAAGCCCCGGCACGTCCGTGGGAGGCCCTGCCGGTACCTGTATCGACAGGGTCTCCCGCCATCGGGTTTCCCCCTCTTTACTTGAACTGAGGCAACGTGGACCACATTGTAGAACTCATGCCGGACCTCCTTAGGAACAATCCAGCCCGGCACGGTGTTTGACCCAATGGCGGCCCCTCGACGACGTCCCGGCTGGCCGCCACGCCATGGCGGAGCGCCGGGCCCTCAATGCCCTTGTCCGACTTTGAAACTGACCCTCTCCCCAACGACCCTAACTACTCAATCGACCACTACTGGAGAAGAATGCTTACCGTTAACGCTTACGCTGCCCCGTCCGCTACTGAGGATCTGGTCGCGACGACCATCCAGCGCCGCGATGTCGGCCCGTACGATGTCCTGATCGACATCAAGTTCGCCGGCATCTGCCACTCGGACATCCATACGGTCCGCGGCGACTGGGGACCGCAGTCCTATCCCCTCGCCCCCGGCCACGAGATTGCCGGGATCGTCACCGAGGTCGGTTCGGCCGTCACCAAGCATGCTGTCGGTGACCGCGTCGGCGTCGGCTGCATGGTGAACTCCTGCGGCGAGTGCGTCAACTGCCAGGCCGGCGAGGAGCAGTACTGCCTGAAGGGCAACACCGGCACCTACGGCGCAGTCGACCGCGACGGCACCATCACCCAGGGCGGCTACTCCACCCACGTCGTCGTGACCGAAGACTTCGTGGTCCGGATCCCTGAGGGCATCGATCTGGACGTCGCGGCCCCGCTGCTGTGCGCCGGCATCACCACCTACTCGCCGCTGCGCCACTGGAATGCCGGTCCCGGCAAGAAGGTCGCCGTCGTCGGACTGGGCGGACTCGGCCACATGGCCGTCAAGATCGCCCACGCCATGGGCGCGGAGGTTACCGTGCTGTCCCAGTCGCTCAAAAAGCAGGAAGACGGCCTGCGCCTCGGCGCGGACCACTACTACGCCACGAGCGATGAGAACACCTTCACGGACCTCGCCGGCACGTTCGACCTGATCGTGAACACGGTCAGCGCCTCGATCGACATCAGCTCCTACCTGCAACTGCTGACGCTCGACGGCGCTTTGGTCAACGTCGGCGCACCGGCCGAACCGCTCCCCGTGAACGCTTTCGCGCTCATCGCGGGACGCCGCTCCTTCGCCGGTTCGATGATCGGCGGCATCCGTGAAACCCAGGAAATGCTCGACTTCTGCGCCGAACACCACCTCGGTGCCGAGATCGAGGTCATTCCGGCCAGCAAGATCAACGAGGCCTACGAACGTGTCCTCGCCTCGGATGTGCGCTACCGCTTCGTGATCGACACGTCGACCCTGAACTAACCAGGGAGGCACCCGGCCACAGGCCGGGTGCGTCCCAAAGGCCCTGCCGGCTGAACGGCACCCTCGAAAGACGGATTCGACACGGAGAATCTGCGTTCGGGGGTGCCGTTCGGCAGGGCCGCGTGCGGCGGCAGGGCTGCAGACGTGCTAGGTGAGATGTGCGGCAAGCTCCTGGTATGCGGGGTGGAGTTCTTGCCACCGCACCCGCGCATCGCAGCGTTCACGGCCGGAGAGGTAGGCTGCGAGGTCTTCGACATGGATTTGGTCTCCTGCCCCGTAGGCGGCGATCTGCTCGAGGGGCAAGCCACGATCCTCGATGACCAGGATAATGTGGTCCCCGTCGGAGGTGAGCGTCGCCTCGATGACGCCGTCCGGTTCGTCCGGGGATTTGGTCAGTATCAGCAGCCGCTGTGGAGGCTCGCACACTTCCACGCGGCAAGTGCCTTCCCATCCGCTGGCAAAGTAGCGTGCGTGGAAATCACCGCCCTGGCGACGATCGCCTTCTACCTCGCCGAGCCAGCGGGCGAGACGGCGCGGATCGGTGAGGGCTGACCAAAGGCCATCCATATCGGTGTCGAACCGGTCTTCAAGTCGTACGATGCCCTTTCCGTCCGCTGCTCGCAGGGTGCCCAGGGTGCGCGCGCTTCCGGGTGTTTTGTTGATCATCGGGTGCTCCTTCGGTCACGCTCGTATCGATTCAGCCAGTCGTTGATCTTCATTGGCGCGGCGGCACCCGGGCCTTCAGGGCCTCATTGACGGGGGCGAACGCGACCCGATCCAGGACGAGTTCGATCCCGCGGATTTTGTCTTCGTTGATGGTGAGCAGTTCGATGCACCTCACGGCACCGGCAGTCGTATCGGTGATGAAGTCATACACGATGCAGGCGCGGTCCTGCGCGGTGAAGACCTCCTGGATCTCGTTGCGGACCAGCACCGGGAGAAGGCGCTTGAGTGCCGTGGTCCAGCCGGCCTTGTCGAGAGTCGCGCCGGCGAAGGTGGCTACGAGATCCCCGCTGAGCAGGTTTTCAAGGGCGCCTATATTGTGGGAGCCAACGGCCTGGATGTAGGAGCGTGCGGTCCCTTCGACGCTGGAGTCCGGCATGGGAAGTCCTTTCCTGAGCAGCGGCGGGACCCCCTCAGGAGGCCATGGGCAACGCGACAACCCGCGGTTGGATACACAGTTTCCGCGAATCCTAGCGGCTCTGGGGTGGGAGGGGAAGCTCCTGCCCCATCGACCGGAATGAGCAGCGAGGTTGCGCATGAGGATGATGTCCTCGGTCCTCGCGGCCCGGCGGGCGAGTGACACGGCCATGAGCGGCGCGAAGTTGCAGCACCAGCGCCACAGCCGGTCTGCGTCGATTTGATCGGCAGTATCAGCGAGTTGACGGCACCGGCTCCAGACGGCCGCTGGGCTGGTCCCTCCGGTCATGGCCAGGTCGGTGAGGTCCATCGCCGGATCGCCGATGCACGGGCGTGGGTCGATGGCGACAATCCCGCGGCCGCCGCCGGCCCGCAGAATGTTGCCGGCGTGAAGATCACCGTGAAGAAGTGAATTACCGCTACTTGCCATATCCATCGCAGCCGCGCGGCATCGACGCCAGAGTGCATCGTCGATCGGCGAGTCCGGGAGAGCGCGTCGGCGGCGCTCCCACAACTCGAACACGAACTCCACGCGCTCTGCAGCGAGGGGAACATCAGGGAGCGGCGTTTGGCGCGGTGCGTAGAGGTCCTTGATGAGGCCGGAGACCTCGGTGATTCCCCCTGTCTGAGCGGTCAGCCCAGTGGTGCCGGGTAGCCACTCGAGCAAGATCGCGCTGCGGGCAGCGTCCGCGTCCACCAGGTCGACGACCCTGGGAGCGGCCGCCCAGTACGTCAGCGCGGCCGACTCCTGCTCCGTGATTGCACGGTCGGGTGAGAGCTTGAGGGCGTACCGCGTTTCATCCGCACTCGACACGCACTCCACAACGGCGCCCGTTCCACCCGCGCGGACAGTGCGGGCGTCCAGTCCCCATTTCTGGCAGAGTTCTGCCACGATCGCTCCGAAACCGTCGATCCAGTCCGCGGCCGCGGGGCCGAACCGGTCGAGAAGCCGGTCGCGGGCAGCAATGGGCATCGCAACCTGTCTCATGTAGCGATGCTAGGCGTTGTGGTGCCACCCATGCGAACATGTCCCCGTCGGATCCCTTGCCGGGACACTGGCCGCCTAGTGGCACACTGGGTCTGCACGCGCTGTGGAAGGAGACCTGGTTGACACCTCTTGCGGATACGGATGTGCCGGCCTGGTGGGAGCAACTCGGCCTGCCGGGACTGATCGACATTCACACGCATTTCCTGCCCGACCGCATGATGCGGCGGGTGTGGGCGCACTTTGACGACGCCGGTCCGCTGATCGGGCGCCCCTGGCCGATCACCTACCGCTGGAACCAGGACCGCAGGTTGGCGCACGTGCGCAGGCTCGGCATCCGCCGGTTCACCGCATTGACATACGCCCACCGGTCGGGCATGGCGGCGGACCTCACAGACTTCGCCCTGGATCTGGCAGCCGCTGAGGCGGACTGTGTTCCAAGCGCGACCTTCTACCCCGAGGACGGTGTCGTGGACCAGGTCCGGTCGGCCCTCGCACGCGGCGCGCGGGTCTTCAAGGTCCACGCCCAGGTGGGCGGGTTTGACCTCCGCGAGCCCGCACTGGACCCTGTCTGGGGGTTGCTGACCGACGCTAAGGTCCCGGTGGTCGTGCACGTGGGCAGCGGCCCCGTTCCCCGGGCAGGTTTCACCGGACCCGACAAGCTTGAGGGCGTCCTTCGCCGGCACCCCGGGCTGACCGCCGTCGTCGCCCATCTCGGTGCGCCCGAATACGCCGAGTTCCTCAGCCTTGCAGAGGCGTACCCGCGGGTCCATCTGGACACCACCATGGCTTTCACGGACTTCTTCGAGGCAGGTGACCCGTTCCCTTCAGACCTCCTGCCGCGGCTGGCAGACCTGCAGGAGAAGGTCGTACTGGGGAGCGACTTCCCCAACATCCCCTACCCTTACGCCCACCAGCTGGAGGCCCTGGAACGCCTGCGGGACAAAGAACCCCGGCTCGACGATGACTGGCTGCGTGCTGTCTGTTGGGACAACGGGCACAGGCTGGTCGGAGACTAGGGCCCATCCGGGCTCGGGCGCGGGCTCGGGCGCGGGCTCGGGCGCGGGCCCGATAGAGTTGAGGACTGCGGCCCGCAGGGCAGATACCGGCTTCCGTCCGAAAGGTCTTTGTGCGTTGAGCAACCACCCCGTCCTGGCCCGCAGGTTGAACACTTTCGATGCGGTCGTCATCGGCCTCGGCTCCATGGTCGGCGCGGGGGTCTTCGCCGCGTTCACCCCCGCCGCCCAGGCCGCCGGGTCCGGACTGCTCGTCGGCCTGCTGGTGGCCGCTGCCGTCGCGTTCTGCAACGCCACGGCCTCGGCCCAGCTCGCCGCCCAATACCCGACGTCCGGGGGCACCTACGTATACGGACGCGAGCGGCTCGGGCCGTGGCCCGGCTTCCTGGCCGGGTGGGGTTTCGTCATCGGCAAGACGGCCAGCAGCGCAGCCATGGCCCTGACCTTTGCCGCCTACGCAGCGCCTCCCGGCTGGGAGCGTCCGGTCGCGATCGCCGCCGTAATCCTGTTGGCCGCAGTCAACTACCGGGGCGTCACGCGCACCGCCACCCTGACCCGGGTCATAGTCGTCGCTGTCCTGGCGGCCCTGGCCATCGCCGTCGCAGCCTGCTGGGGCCCCGGCGCCGCCGACCCCCTGCGAATGGTCGACGGCGGACTGCTCTCCCACGGGTGGTACGGGATCCTCCAGTCCGCCGGGCTGCTTTTCTTCGCCTTCGCCGGCTACGCGCGCATCGCCACCATGGGCGAAGAGGTCATCAATCCCCGCAAGACCATTCCGCGGGCCATCGTAATCGCGCTGGGCATTGCCATCGCTGTCTACGCCGTCATTGCCGTGAGCATCCTCGCCGTCCTGGGCCCGGTCGGCGTCGCAGGGACTCGGGCTCCGCTGGCGGCCGCGGTATCCGCCGGTCCGTGGGAGTGGGCTGCGCCCATCGTCCGGGGCGGCGCCGCTCTTGCCTCACTGGGAGCGCTCCTGGCGCTGATCGCGGGATTGGGCCGGACCAGCCTGGCGATGGCTCGGGAGGCTGATCTGCCCCGCTGGTTGGCCGCCGTCCATCCGCGCTTCAAAGTCCCCCACCGGGCCGAGGTGGTCCTGGCCGCGGTGGTCTGCCTTATAATCAGCGTGGCCGATCTCCGGGGCGCCATCGGCTTCTCTTCCTTCGGCGTGCTGATCTACTACCTCGTCGCCAACCTTGCCGCGTTCACCCAGACGGGGGAACACCGCCGCTACCCGAAAGCGCTGCAAATCGCCGGCGCGGCGGCCTGCGTGGTCCTGGTGGCCACCTTGCCGGCGGGGTCCGTGATCGCGGGCCTGGCCATGTTCGCCGCCGGCGTCCTGTACCGGGGCGTGCGCCTGCGCCTGCCGGGAACACAGAAGCCCTGACCTTCGGGACAGCGAAGCCTTCCCTCGCATGGGCACGGCCAGGTGAAGCCCAGGCAGCAGGGCCCCAGGCGGTGTCAACGGAGCGCGTTGACAGGCCGTTTTGCGGCGAAGGCCTCAACGCAGGAGGTCGGCAATGGCGGCTATTCCGCTTCTGATCGACTCCTCGCGGAGGTCGCCGAAGCCGAGCACGATCCCCGGCGGCCCGCCGAGTCGACCCGACCGGTAACGGGCCAGGCCCTGCAGACCGACGGACCGCTCCGCGGCTGCCGCCACGACCGCGTCCTCGTCCGTGCCCGGCGGGAGCCCGGCCACGGCGTGGAAACCAGCGGCCAGCCCGGTCAGCGAAGTTCCGGGTGCGTGAACGGCCAGGGCTTCGACCAATGCGGCCCGCCGGCCGGCGTAGACGCCGCGCATGCGCCGCAGATGGCGGTCGAACCTGCCGGATGCCATCAGGCGGGAGAGAACCAGCTGGTCGAAGCCGGGCGACCCGCGGTCGGCCCGGTATTTTTCCCGTGCTATTTCCGCGACCAGACCCCCGGGAGCGATAACCCAGCCGAGCCGCAGGGCAGGTGCCAGTGACTTGCTCACCGAGCCGATGCTGACCACCCGGTCCGCAGCCAGCCCCTGGAGCGAACCGACGGGCTTCTTGTCATACCGGAACTCGGAATCGTAGTCGTCCTCGATGACGATCCCTTCGCAGTCCATCCCCCATTTCAGCAGTGCCTGCCGTCGTGAGGGCGCCAGGACAACACCGGTCGGGGTCTGGTGCGCGGGGGTGACGATCACGGCTGTGGCGCCGGTGGCGATGAGGGCATCGACCACCAGCCCCTCCGCGTCAACCGGCACGAACACCGGGCGCAGGCCGGCACGCCTGACCAGCTCCGCCATCTCCAAATGGCCAGGGTCTTCGACGGCGACGCACCGCACGCCGCGCTGCGCCAGAACGGCGAGCGTCAGGCTCAGGCCCTGCGTGAACCCGCTGCAGATCACGACGTTGGCTGCTCCGGCGACGCCGCCCCGCACGCGCCGGACGTACGACGCAACGACCTCGCGGAGCTGGACGAGCCCTCGCGGGTCGGCATAGCCCGCGTCGGCGGCCGACGCCGACCGGGCCACTTCGCCGCAGGCCCACATCCAGTCGCGCATCGGGAAACTGCGGAGGTCGGGCCTGCCCGGGGCAAAATCGATCGCCATGGCGGCTGCCGGCGGCGTCGTTCCAGCTTCGACGACACCCGGTCGCGGGGTAAGCGCGACGCGGGTCGCCGACCCTCCGCGGGCCAGAAGGTAGCCTTCGGCTTCCAGCTGCTCATAGCTTGCCTGGACGAGGCCCCGGGAGACGCCCAACTCCTCGGACATGCTCCGGGTTGAGGGCAGCCGCTCGCCGGGGCTGAGGCGCCCTGACCGGATTGCGGCCCGCAGCGCCTCCTGCAGCTGGACTCCGAGCGTCCCCCGCTTGCTGCGGTCAAGTCCCAACAGGAACGACGGCGATGAACCGGACCAGTCAACTGCCATGGAATCGGACCTTACACGTGGGCCACCCTGCGGCCTAGCCTTTCAGCAACGGAAAGTGGAAAGGACCCCAAAAATGAAGCCAGTTGCAGTGCCCGACGTCGCCCGCCAGGCGGCGCCCATACCCGGCCTGGAAGATCTTTACGCCGCTGTCAGGGCGGACACGCGTTCCCCGGGCGACTGGCAGTGCGTCGCCGAAACGGTCGCCGCGGCGGTGAGACCAATTCTTCCTTCCGCCAGGGAGGTATTGCTGGCCGTCCCCGCCGCTGCACAGCACGGCGCCGATCGCGGGCAGGTACTGCATGTGGAGCCGGACGGCTCCTTCTCCGTGGTCGCCCTGGTCACAAGCCCGGGTTACGCGACGAGCATCCACGATCACACGTCCTGGTGCGTGGTGGGCGTAGTGGCGGGACAGGAGCGTGAGGAGAGATTTCGCCTGGTCGGGGCGGGCGGGGTCCTCGAACTGACGGGAACCCGGACGGACGAGGCCGGCGCGGTTGCCGGGTTCGCCCCGCCGGGTGACATCCATCGCGTGACCAATTCGGGAGCCGGGCTGGGCATATCGCTCCACATTTACGGCACGGACATCAACCGCATCGGCAACAGCATCCGGCGCACCTACGATCTCCCCCTTTCTCCACGCCAGGTGACCGCGTCGCGCCACTTCCCCACAGCTATCGCCCGGCATTCCTTGGAGGCATCCCCGTGATGACAACGATTTCCGCTGACGGCACCGAGGTGCGCGCTCTTGAGTCGGGCCAGGGACCGGCCATCCTGGTCGTCCATCCGGGCATGGATGACGGCAGTTCCTGGCAGAAGGTTGCCGCCGCCCTCGCGGGACAGTTCCGGGTCCTGACTGTGCTGCGCCGCCAGTACCGGCTGGACATCACGACAGGTGCCCCGGCGTCGATCGCCGAGGAGGTCGCCGACATCAAGGCCCTGGCCGAAACGGTGGGGGAACCCATGCTCATTGTGGGGCACTCGTCCGGGGCGGTGGTTGCGCTCGAAGCGCTGGCGGCGCTTCCGTCGTCGTTCATTGGAGGCGTCCTGTACGAGCCCCCGCTGAGGACCGATGGCCCTGTCGGCGGGGTCGCCCTGCTCAGCGCCCAGGCTGCCATCGCCGCCGGCAAACCCGGGAAGGCCATGCAGATTTTCACCCGCGACATGGTCGGGCTCCCGGCCTGGCAGGCCGGACTCATCCGCATGTTTGTCGGCGCCAGCCCCAGGATGCGCAGCCTCGCGCCACGGCAAATGGACGACAACGCCGCCTTGGAACAGCTCGGCCTGCGGCTTGACCTGTACAAGGAAATCCAGTCGCCCGTCCTCCTGGTCGGCGGTGACAAGAGTCCCGCCCACCTGGGCCGACGGCTGGACGTCCTGGCCCGGACCCTGCCCCGCACCGAGCGGCGGGTGCTGCGCGGGCAGGGGCACTCCGCCAATCTCAGGGCACCCGACGAGCTTGCCCGCGCCATCGCAGAGTTCCACGCAGCGACAGTGCGGACGAGCCCCGGGAGCGGCAGTTCTTAGCCGGAGGTTCACGTCCGGGCCTCGGGCGGAACGCACTTGAGCGGGATTCCGCCATTCCTCAGGCAGGCTGCCAGACAACAGGGAGCTCTTTGAGACCGTAGATGATGGTGCTGCCGACCCGTTCCAGGGGCGTATCGGGTGCCACCGCGAGTCCCGGGAGGCGCGAGATCACGGCCTGCAGCGCGATCCTGGCCTCGAGCCGGGCAAGCGGCGCTCCGAGGCAAAAGTGGATGCCCTGACCGAACGCGAGGTGGCGGTTGGGTGCGCGCCCGACGTCGAACACGCCCGGATCCGGGAACTGCAGGCCATCACGGTTCGCCGAACCGATCCACGCAACCAAGGGCGAGCCGGCTGGAATGCGGTGACCGCCCAGTGTCGCATCAACGGCGGCAACGCGGTACATGGACTGGACCGGGGAAAGGTAACGAAGCACTTCTTCAATGGCGTCCGGGAGCAGCGCCGGATCGGCGCTGAGCCGCTCGACCGTGCCGGGGTTTTCGCTAAAGCACAGCACCGCATTGCCGATCAGGTTTGTCGTCGTTTCGTTGCCGGCGACAAGCAGCAGGGCGCAGAACCCGAGAAGTTCGATGACACTCAGATGCTGGCCGTCGATCTCCGCTTCCAGCAGCTTGCTGATCAGATCGTTGCCGGGCCGGCGCCTGCGCTCCTCGATCATGCCCAGGAAATATTCGGTCATTTCCCGATGGTCCGCGCCGGGTCCGGATCCGTCGTCCGAATGCTGCGCCTGGCTGACGATGAGGTCGGACCACTGTTTGAACCGGTCCCGGTCCGCTGCGGGAATGCCCATGAGCTCCGCGATGACGATCACCGGCAAGGGATACGCCAGTTCCTTGATGAGGTCCATGGTTCCGCCGGCAAACGCCGGGCCAAGTAGCTCATCGGTGATTTCCGAGATGCGCGGGCCGAGGGCCTCCACCGCACGGGGTGTGAACGCCTGCGTCACAAGGGAACGCAGCTGGCGATGACGGGGCGGATCGGTGTTGATCAGGCTGGCCGCGAAGAGCTGGCCTGTCTCCGACGGGTTATCCCCTCCCATCCGGGAGGAAAATGTGGCGTGCTCGGCGAGGACCCGGTGCACGTCGTCGTAGAGGAAGACATGCCAGACCCCGGACTGTTGGTCCTGGAAGACGGGCTGGTCTCGCCGCATGGCGTCGTAGTGGGGAAACGGATTCAGCTGCTGCTCAAATGCGGAGACGTCCGTCATGGCTGGTCCTCCTGATCAGTCGGGAGACCTGTCCGTCCTGTTGACGGACAAGCCGTCGGGGGCGACGGGCAAGCGGCCCGCGCGACTCCCCCCTAAGTACCCAGCAGCACCATGGTATTCCCGTCCGCCCGCATCCGCCCCGCCGTACCCAAAACAAAGAATGCTATCCGGCCGGAGTTACGACGTCCTCCAACATTGACCTGTCGAAGAATCGGACCTCGCCCGTTTCCGGGAAGAACACCGGAACCACCGAGGTGCTCGGGTCCTTCGAGGTTTCGTAGATCTCGGCCGCGCTCCCGTGTTTACGCGCGATGGTTCCGATCAGTTCCGTGCCGCGTACCCGGACGGTTCGATACTTGTAGCTCATGGGGACCCCTTCGTCGGTTGAGGCAAACCCTACTCCTTGCGCGCAGCGTCCGATGAGTCATTCGCGGGAGCCTCCATCACTGGAGGATAATTGCACCGAGAGCCGACGGCCAGCGTGGGTAACGTCGTGCGGATAACAGGGGGTCCGGTGCAAACATTTGCGCGCATCACGGTGGAGGTGCCTGTAATCAACATCGGGACCGGCCCTGCGGACTACGAGGGTCTGGGCAGCTACGTCGATGCGCTGCGCAGGCGCCAGGGGCTGCACCTGACCCTGCTGCACATCGGCATCCTGGACGAATTCTGCCAGGACGTGGCCGATTGGACGAAGGGCGTCACCACCGCCGCAGCAGCTGCCGGCAGGACGGTGGACTGGCTGCAGGCGCTTCCGGTGCTGGGAGGCTTTTCCGGGAGCAGCGACAGGCTGGTCGTCCTCGGCGGCGGCAGCGTGTCCGGACTCGAAGTTGAGGTACCCGGGCACGTGCGGGACTATCAGGTCTCCCTCGTGAAGGCGCTGCACGAACTGCTGGACGAGCTCCTCGTGGATAACATCGACGACTTCATACTCAGTTCGCGGGCCCTTGGTTTCAGGTACCCCCATTGGATACCGCACATCGCCGTGGGCCGCCCCAAGTCCAGAGACCGTGGAATCCGGGAGATTGGACGTCTGGGCGTGGATTTCGGTGAGTCCCGAATCAGGAACCGGGCCTCACTCCCGGCCGTCGGTGCGGGATAAGGCTGAGCCAGGATGCGGCAAATGATGCGACAAATCCGGGGAATCGCGCAGGCGTCCTTGTTTCGCGCGTTCCAATTGGCCCTCCTCCCGGTCGGGACGGCGGGATACCTCTGGGGAGTGCCCAAGCTGCTCCTCTACAGCCACCGGACGGGGATTTCGGCGACCCTGCTCGCATCGCTCTACACCCGCTACATGCAGCACAGGCTGGGAACCAGACCTGATGAGCCCGCCGCACGGCTCATGATGGCCATGCCCAACGTTTCCCGTGCAGCCTTCGGGCTGGAGACCGCCCCGACGATCGTGGGATATCTCCTGAGCGGCTATGTTCCGCGGATCTACCGCTATCCCTATGAGGGCGAGCCCCCGATGCGTCACCAGCAGACCGCACGGACAAGCCTCTACGATGCCGCCCTCCGCCGCCACCTCCCCGGCATCGACCAGCTGGTCATCCTCGGCGCCGGGTTCGACACCCGCGTCTACCGCCTCTCACCGGATGTGCACGTGAAGTGCTTCGAGATTGACCAGCCCCGAACCCAGGCCTTCAAACTCGAGTTGCTGAAGAGCGCGGGCCTCGCAACTGACCTGGCCACCTACGTGCCCGCCGACTTCCAGGCGGAGGACTGGTTTGGGAAGCTTGCGGCGGCAGGATACGACGCGGCCCGGCCCGCGTTCTTCCTCTGGGAAGCGGTGACCATGTACCTGGACCGCGCGTCCGTCGAGGAAACGTTGCGGCGGATCGCAGGGACGGCCCCCGGCAGCGTCGTTGCCTTTGACTACTTCTCCGCCGGGACCATGGCGTCCCGGTCGCCGTACATGCGCTATGCCCGGGCGACGACGAAATTCGTGGGCGAGCCGCTCACCTTCGGGCTCGACAACGATCCCCCGGCCCGGCAGCGTGCCGCGGATTTCGTCGCAGCCTTCGGCCTGACGCTTGAAGAACACCGGAATTTCGGAACAGAGACCCGACGGCGGCAGGCCCCGGCCGGTTTCGTTGCGGCCACGGTGGGCCAGCAGAACAATGCCGTCCCCTAGCCTTGGAGCATGAATCAAGCGCTCTGGCGTAAGTACTCCGAATGGCCCATGCTCGCGGCTGCGGTTTTGTTCCTGACGGCCTATTCCATCCAGGTGATCGCAAACCTGAAGCCCACCCAGGCTGACGCGATCGAGGTCACCATCTGGATCACATGGGCGGCCTTCGCCGTGGACTACGCGGCCAATCTCTACCTGGCACCGCAGCGAGGACGGTGGTTCATCCGGAACCTCCACGAACTCCTCATCCTCATGCTCCCTGCCCTGCGACCGTTGCGGCTCCTGCGTCTTGTCACCCTGTTACGGATCCTGCACCGCACCGGCGGCAACGCCCTACGCGGGCGGATCATTACCTACGTCCTTGCTGCCGCAACACTCCTCATCTACGCGGGCGCCCTGGCCGTGCTCGACGTGGAGGAGAACGCCGAAGGCTCCAACATCACCAACTTCGGCGACGCCGTCTGGTGGGCGATGACCACCATTACAACCGTCGGATACGGAGACCACTTTCCGGTGAGCCTGATGGGGCGCCTCGTGGCCGGGGGTCTGATGATCGGCGGGATTGCCGTGCTGGGGGTCGTTACGGCCGCCGTCGCATCGTGGCTGGTGGAGAACGTCGCACGTGAAACTGCAGCGGACGTCGAAGCAAGCGAGGAGCCATTCCGAACGGAGGTTGCCCGGCTCGCGCAACAGATCGACCTCCTCACCGCCCAACTTGCCGGCCTGCAGCAGTCCACGGCAAATCTCCTGCGGCCAGGCTCTTGCCAGAATGGCTGCCCCCACACAGACGGAGAGCCGGACCGTCGGATTTAGCGGACGGGCGTCAGCTCTTCACGAGATCCGCGTGGTGGACTGCGACAACGTTGGGGTGGGCCCGGAGCCGGTAGCGGAGGGCATTGTCCCCGTAGGTCTCCAGGATCGGGCTGTTGCTCGGGTCAACCGACAGTCCGCGGGCTTTGGCCTGAAACTCCGGACTCACCGCGAGCTGTGGCATGGTCGCGTCCAGCGCCGGGTTGTAGAAGAACGGAAGAGAGATCCTGTCGGTCCCGCGGAGGGGAGAGATCACCCGGTGCAGAGTCGCCTTGAGGTAGCCGTTCGTGGCCAGCTCGAGCATCTCGCCGATGTTGACCACGAATGTTCCGGGCACCTGAGGCGCGTCGATCCACCGCCCCTGGTACTCGACCTGGAGTCCGCCCTTGCCGGGTTCGACGAGGAGCAGCGTCAGCACGCCGCCGTCGCGGTGGGACCCGACACCCTGCTTGGGTTCGGGGTTGGACTCCCCCGGATAACGCACGACTTTGAGCAGGGGGAAAGCCCGTGCGGCAAACGCTGCGTCGAAGGTGTCCTCGGGCGCTCCAAGGGACACGGCAAGCGCCCGCAGGAGAGCGAGGGAGATATCACTCAGCCGCTCGGTCCACTCAGAGACAATCTCCCGCATTTCGGGCAGTGTGTCCGGCCACAAGTTGGGCCCCTCCAGGCGCCAGTAGTCCGCGATGCCGTCGCCCGGCGTCACAGCGGCACGTTCGACGCCGATGTCGATCTGCTCCCGCCAGTCGACCGCCCCGTCCGTGAGCTCGCCGCCGACGCGCGTGTAGCCGCGGAACTGCGGGCTGTAAACATTCTCGACCGCGAGCTTTTGTTCCTCCGGCAGTTCAAAGAACCGCCGGGAGACCTCGAGCATGGCGTCCGTGAGCTCCTGCGGGACGCCATGGCCGGCCAGATAGAGGAACCCGACCTCATGCATGGCGTTGCGCAGTTCGTCCCGAAACCGGGAGGCCTCCACCGGGCCCGCGCTCAATCGGGAGAAGTCCAGGACGGGCAATGATTCGAGTGACACGTCTCTTAGTCCTTTACAGCGAACTTGGCAAACCGAAGCCTGTATTAGCTCCAATGTTACGGATCCGGCCATGATGTTGGGGATTAACGTGTCGAAATAAGACATCCGGAGCTGGGGCGCCCGCGGTCCCGGGCTGGAGCCGGATACCGCGGGACGATCCCCGACGGCGGTCCTCCTTCCTTCGCCGCCTGCCCCGTGAGGGCTTGCCCAGTGCCTCCCCCGGAATCAGAGCGTGGCGGCCCCGGACTCGCCCAGAGGATACTCGCGCGCCAGCTCGGCGACTTTAGGGTCGTGCTCGTCGGCGCCGTAGTCAGAGCTGCGGGTAATGTCCTGCCCGTCGGGAAGCTTCATCGCCCGGAATGCCAGGGACAGGCCGGCTGCGACGATGAGGTTGATCACGAACGCCACGACAGCGATGTAGACCTGAACATCGGTGCCGGGGATGGCCGCGATGGCCCCGCCAAAGTGGGCCTTCGTAGCCGGGTTGACCACGTTGTAGGCCGCAATGGTGCCGTACAGGATGCCAGCGGCCCAGCCCGCGAAAAGCGCCCACCGGTGGAACCACCTGGTATAGAGCCCCGCCACGATTGCCGGGAAAGTCTGCAGGATCCAGATGCCGCCGAGGAGCTGCATGTTGATGGCAGCCGACTGGTCCATCGCGATAACGAAAATCAGCGCACCAAACTTCACCACAAGCGAGGCGATCTTGGAGACCTTGGCTTCCTGCCGGGGGTCCGCGTTGGGCCGGAACAGGTCCCGGTAGACGTTGCGGGTGAACAGGTTCGCGGCCGCTATCGACATGATCGCGGCCGGGACCAGCGCACCGATCGCGATAGCCGCCAGGGCAACCCCGGCAAACCAGCCCGGGAAGTGGTCCAGGAACAGCTGCGGCACCACCAGTTGCGGGTTGACCGCGCCGTTCAAGTCGATGGGCTTGGTACCGGCCGAGATGGCAACGTAGCCTAGCAGCGCCAGGAACCCCAGCATCAGCGAGTACAGCGGCAGCACCGCGGCGTTCTTGCGGATCGTGTTCCGGCTCTTGGTGGCCAGGACGCCCGTGATCGAGTGCGGATACATGAACAGCGCGAGGGCCGAGCCAAGCGCCAGCGTCCAGTAAGCCGAATAGCTGGCCGCACCCGGGATGAAGGCCCCCGCCGGCTTGCCGGTGGCCGGGCTGACCGCGTCCAGTTTCGCCTGCGCCGCATTGAAGATGTTGTCCCAGCCGCCGAACTTGATCGGCAGATAGATCACCGCGACGATGACTGCCAGATAGATCAGCAGATCCTTGACGACGGCGATCAGAGCCGGAGCGCGCAGGCCCGAGGTGTACGTGTAGGCCGCCAGCACCACAAACGCGATGATCAGCGGCAGGTCTGTGAGCAATGCGTTCTCTGCGCTGCCCAGGCCCAGCACTGTAAGGACCGCTTTGATGCCGACCAGCTGCAGCGCGATGTAGGGCATGGTCGCGACGATGCCGGTGACGGCGACGGCGAGCGTCAGCGCCCTGCTGCCGTACCGGCCGCCCACGAAGTCCGCCGGCGTGACGAATCCATGCCGGTGGGAGACGGACCACAGCCGGCTCATGAGCAAGAACACGATGGGGTACAGCACAATCGTGTAAGGCACCGCGAAGAAGCCGCTGACGGCGCCGGTGGCCCACATTGCCGCCGGCACGGCCACGAACGTGTAGGCCGTGTAGAGGTCGCCGCCGAGCAGGAACCAGGTCACCCAGGTTCCAAACCCCCGGCCGCCGAGGCCCCACTCATCCAGGCTGTGCAGCCCGCTCCGCTCCCCCGAGCGCCACCGGGCTGCCAGAAAGCCTACGACGGCCACGACGACGAAGAGGATGATCACGATCGTCAGTGCGACGCCGTTGACGGGCCGGTCCGGCGCGGCCAGAGGGACGGTGGCCGCGGTCATGGCTCCTCATCCCCGCTGCGCGTACCCCGCACGGCTTCGCGCCGGCGGCGGTCCTCCCTCGTGACCAGTCCGTACGAGATGCCGACCAGGCCCGCCGTGATCGGAACCCACAGCATCTGGTACCAGTAGAAGAACGGGATCCCGGCCAAGCGCGGCTTATCGACCGAATACGCAGGGACAATTAGCGGAACCAAAATGGCGATAGTGAGCAGGATTCCGGCAAGAATGTACGGGCCGGATCTGGCAGGCCCGCGCGTTGGCACATCAGGACTGGACATCGACGCCTCCTCATCGAGACGGCCCCCGGTGCAGGAAGGGTTTTCCCGGACGTGCCGGCGGCCTGCGGACCGTACGTAGCACCGATCCATGACCAGAATAGACAGTGGATGTGCCATCCGACAGGGCAGTGCCCGAAGCTGCCCCGCCGAGGGCGGACCGGACCACGGCGGGAGCGCCGGAGAACGCTAACGCCGCCGGACAGTCGGCCGGCGGGCCGTGTTCCAGCGCAGTGGCGCGGGCTGGATCGCCTATCGTTTTGGTATGTGCACGGGACCGGAGGGCGAACTGACGGGCCAGATCTCGATCAATGAGCTGCTCGTCGCGATGGGAGAGGACCCCGTCGAGCCGGCTCTCCTCTCCGCCCCCGATGACGCCTCGGCACTGCCCGATCCACCACCGCTGCCGGGTCTTTAGGATGCGGTTACCACCCGACGCCTACCTTGCCGCGCTGGCCAGCAGCCTTGCGCACTTGAAAGTGCTGGCACTCCAGCCCCGCGAAATAGTGGCACGATCTGTTCCGGCCTGTCCGGGCTGGACCCTCGACCAGCTGTTCGGGCACCTCGGTTCGATCGAACGGTGGGCGGCCGGTGTGGTTAGCCGCGGGACGTTCGTCGAGGAACCGGCGCCGCCGTACGAGGGCGCCGCGGCATGGTTCCTCGAAGGTACTGACGCCTTCCTCGGGACGATGGCGGCACTGGACCCCGAAGCACAGTGCTGGAACTTTGGACCGCCCCCGCGGATGGCCGGGTTCTGGCTCCGGCGCCAGGCGCACGAACACGCCATCCACCTCGCCGACGCCTGCCAGGCTTCAGAATCCGAGGTCCCTGCCCTCGGGGCGGACATCCTGCTCGACGGAATCGATGAGGTCCTGACAATGTTCGCCCCGCGCCAGCTGCGTCTGGAGCGGATGCCCCGCCCGGAACAGGCCGTGATCTTCCGCGTCCCCGGAGGCGGGAGCTGGACACTCGGCCAGGGTGCCGCCGCCGCATCGATTACCGCCCCCGCGCGCGGCATGTACCTCGGTCTTTGGGGCCGCTCCGATCTCGCAGGGACGGCCAACATCGAAGGTGACACCGGCCTTGCCCTGCGCGTCCTTCAGGGGCCGCTGACGCCCTGAGCCAGCGCCATGCCCGATTTGTCCGCAGCAACCGTGCCCTATTGTCCGGGCGCCCGGTAGGACGGTGTTTTCCTGGCTGCTTCGTCGAGGTCGTCGGGCGTCATGAGGGGTTTCAACCGCAGGTCTACGGCGCCCGTCGAATTGATCATGAGGGAGAGTGCGGCGGCCCCGGCTTGCTCCGGGATCTCGAACACCCCCAGGACATCGGTGTCCCCGAACGCGTAGTAGAAACATTCGAGCGAGCCTCCGACGGATTTGAGGGCTTCGACGACCGCATCACGGCGCTTGGTGCCGCCCTCGCGCATGAGGCCCTTTATTCCATCGCCCACATAGTTCGCTTCGAACAGATACTTGGTCATGGTCTTTTCCTGTCCCGTAATGTCCGGGACGGGGGTATGCGAAGGTGTGCCGAACACCCATCGAAAGAAGGTCCCGGAGCTGGTCCCCGAAGTGGGGCCATGCACATCCTAGGCCGTGCTCGTGGCCCTGACAATGAGATTCAGGTCGACCCCCGCTCCACCGGATACGCTGCCTCACGCGGAAACCTCCGTGCTAGGACGACGGCGGGGCGCCGAGGCCGCGCTCCGGGTCCCGACAGCAGCGGCGCAGGCGCGAGGCGACCGCAAAAATCCACGTCATGAACGTGACGAGGAGCACGCGTTGCACGAGGCCCTTCCACTCGAACAGCCCGCCCGAGGGCTGCTGGCTGATTTTGAGGACGCCGATCCCGACCGTGAGCACGACGCCGCTGAATAGCGTCCACCCCGCCAGCGAGCGCCACCAGGGGTCCCTGCGGAAACGCCGATAGAAAACGAAGCAGCTGATGGGCGCAAACGTGAAGACGATAGCGCCGAAAATACCGTGCACAAAACCATGCGTCGTGGTTTGGTCGAACATCGCCGACGGGTCGGTGATGAATGGTCCGGACGCGATCAGGCTCACTCCGATGCCCTGCACAAGCACGGGGCCGGCCCGGGAAGCCGCGCCGGTGCTGAAGTGGGCGGCGAGGCCCCGGCCGAACGCCACCACCAAGGCGCCGGTCAGCACGAAGTTCAGAATCTGGACCCATCCCTGCGGGCCGAGGGACAGTTCGCTGACGAACATGCGCGTCGCAGAGTAGCCGGAGTCCAGCCACCCAAGAACGGTGAAGACAAAGACGAAGAGGACCGCCCCGATCCTGCCCGCCACCGCGGCCAGTTCTACGCGTCGTCGTCGGGCCACCGCATGGCCGGGGAATGGGCGGAAGCTCACACAGTGAAGCCTATCTACTCCCGCAACAGCTCACCGGCGCCCACTGGCGGCCGCCGTTGACAGCCGCGCCCACGACCCCGGACAAAGCTGCCCCGCCGCAGGGCGTATCCTCCACATACCGACCGAACTGGCGAAGGGAACATCCCGTGGCACGCATCTTCATCACCGGATCCGCCGACGGGCTCGGCCGCGCCGCGGCGCGCACCCTCCTGGACGAGGGCCACGAGGTCGTCCTGCACGTCCGAACACCCGAGCGTGCAGCTGCCGTCGCCGATCTCGCCGCACGGGCAGCAGGCGTCGTCGTCGGGGATCTCAGCAGCGCGGTTGAAACCGAAGCGGTGGCCGACCATGTGAACAGCATCGGGAGGATGGACGCTGTCATCCACAACGCCGGCACCTATCTGGAGCCGGAACGGGCGGTGACACCCGAGGGACACGCGCGGACCCTTGCCGTGAACACCCTGGCGCCGTACCTGCTCACTGTGCTCATTGAACGGCCCACCCGCCTGATCTACCTCAGCAGCGGAATGCACCGCGGAAGCAGCGGCTCATTGCACGACATCGACTGGACCGAGCGGCGGTGGAACGCCGGCGAGGCGTATGCCGAGAGCAAGCTGTACGTCGCGGCGTTGGCCCTCACGGTCGCGCGCCGCTGGCCGGAGGTGCGCAGCAATGCCGTGGATCCGGGCTGGGTCCCCACGAAAATGGGGGGCCCCGGCGCTCCGGATGATCTGGAAATGGGCCACCGCACTCAAACATGGCTTGCCACCAGCGACGATCCGGCGGCGGCGGTCAGCGGCGGGTACTGGTACCACCGGAAACAGCGAAAGCCCGCACCTGTTGCCCTCGACCCCGGTTTCCAGGACCGGCTCCTGAACCGGCTCGCGGAGCTCACCGGCGTCCCGCCCTCCTGAGCCGCGCCTGTCACCGCCCGGGCAGCGGTCATCGCATCCGCGGGCACCAAGTGTTTGTACATTCGCTGGACATATTGTTAGATTTGCTGCACGGCGGGAAGCACCAATATTTCTGGGGGAAACATGCACAAAGCGCAAAGACGCGCGCACATGGAGCCTCCGTGCCCGGAGTGTGGTTCCAGAGTGATTCCGATTTGGAAGGACGCGCGTTCTCCGGGTGCCGCCCAGCCCGACTGGGAGGTGGCTGCGCGCCAATGCAGCAGCCAGGGTTGCAGCCTCAATGCGTCCCGGAATTGGCCCGAGACAGCCCCTCTCCCGTTCCGCAGCCCGGCGGCGGCCCCAGGCTTTCAGTAACCTTCCGGCACCCCACTCCCCCGGCCCGGGATCGCGTCCAGTATCTGAGACAAGTCATAGTTCCCCGTCAGGCCGGACTATCCTCAAACCGGAGGCATAGGTGGGGGAAATCACGCTCGCGGGCGGTAAGGCGACTTTGGCAGCGGGTCCGGGCGGGACGCTGCACCTGACGTGGACGCCCGGTTCGAGTGTTGAAGCGGACGACGCGACCTCCGCCGTCCTGGCGGTTCAGAGGATGAGCGGCGGCCGGCCGCGACGCCTGCTGGTCGAAATCACCGACGTGGTAATAAGCGCAGGGGCCCGGTGCGTCCTTCTGGAGGCGCGCTTCGTCGCCGCCGTCGCCCTCGTCGGAAGCACGGTCGTTGATCGCGTCGTCGCGGCGGCGCTCCAGCGCGAACAAAACTGCCCCCAACGTTTCTTCACGTCTGCGCTCGACGCCGTGACGTGGCTGGACCAGCTCCCCGATCCGAGCCCGGCCGGCGAAGTCCCCGCACAAGGCTGAGGTTCCCCGGGCGCGATCAGCGCCTGCTTTCCGCCCGTTCGCCGCGCACACGGATAACCTAGGGACGTGGAGGACAAATGACGGTTCTGAGCGCAGGCATCCTGCTCTACCGGTGGAGCGCAACAGCGGAGTTGGAGGTTTGGATAGCCCATATGGGCGGACCATTCTGGTCCCGCAAGGATGCCCGCGCCTGGTCCATCCCCAAGGGCGAATACCTCAGCGACGAGGACCCCCTGGCGGCAGCAAAGCGTGAGTTCGCCGAGGAGATGGGCACCCCCGCACCCTCCACCGACTACCTCCATTTGGGCTCCTTCCGGCAACCCTCAGGCAAGGTCATCACGGTTTTCACGGCCGAATCGGACTTTGACCCGGATCGCATCGTGAGCAACACCTTCTCACTCGAATGGCCTAAGGGATCCGGCACTGTGCGGAACTACCCTGAGGTCGACAACGCAGCATGGACCACAGCGGCCGGAGCCCGCACCAAGCTGGTAGGTGGTCAACTGCCAATCCTCGACGGGCTCATCCAGCTCCTCCGGACCCGCGGCGCATGACGTCGCCGCACGACGGACGGGACCTCCCCCGTGCGAGCCGCGCCGGGATCGGGAGAGGCTCCAGTGGTTGTGCTAGATTTCGGCCCATGGTCTCCCACCCCACATCCCACACTGCCGACGGGCCCGCGGCCCTCGCCATCAGGCTGTTGGCGCGGCAGGGCTATGACAGGACGTCCGTTGACGAACTGGCGGACGCCGCGGGCATGAGCCGCAGTACCTTCTTTCGGAAGTTCGGGTCCAAGGAGGACGTCGTCTTCGCTGACCACGAGCGGATCCTGGCGCAGGTGACCGACCGTCTGGCGGAAACGATGCTGGAACCACTGGCAGCAATCGAGGACGCGGCGCTGCTGGTGTTCAACCACCATTTGCGGAACCGGGAAACGTCGCGCGCCCGGTATGAGCTGATGCAGGCCGTGCCGGCCCTCCGGGACCGGGAATTGGTCACCTCCCACCGGTACGAGCGCGCCTTCCTCCTGCACCTGCTGGATAAACTGCCTGACGGTGAGCATCGTGAATACAAGGCCGTGTCTTTCGCCGCAGCCGCAGTCGCCGTCCACAACGCCTTCCTCCGGCGGTGGCTCCGCTCAACCCCGGATGTCCAGGAAGCGGAAACTCCGCCTGGCCGGGAGAGGGCCTCGGCCCTCGCCGACGAACTCCGCGCCCTCTCCGAGATCTTCCGGCCGGCATTGATCGGACCCGTCGCCTCCGCGCACGCGCCCCCGGCCGTCGTCGTGACCGTACTTGCCGCCGGCGCAGACACGGACGCAATCCTGAAGGCAGTCCGCGATGCGCTGCCCTAAAACCGCCGTCACGAAAGTCATGGCACTGAGTTTCTTGACGTGGCACCGCGTTTCATTGCATCCTTAGTCGATGTGGTGTGAGCCACAGTGCAGTCAGAGCCCTTGCCCCCGACAGAGGACAACACAATGACGACGACGTCGCCCGATGCCGGGTTCACCGCACCGGCGGTTGCGGACCATTTTCCCGACGGCACCGTAGAACCCCACTACGTTCTGACGGAGGCCCTGGGCACGGACCCGGCGTCCGTCTTCGCTGGTACCAGCGGCGAAGACCGGGCGTACTGGGACCGCGCCCGGCACTTCGTCCAGGACGAGGTACTTCCCGTCATCGACAGCTACTGGGAACGCGGCGACTACCCGCTGCACCTTCTCAGGCGCCTTGGCGAGCTGGACCTGCTGCGGGACGGAATCGCGGTGGAGGGTTTCCCCACGATGAGCAAGATGGCGGCCGGACTCGTGAACATGGAAATCAGCCGCGGCGATGGCTCAGTGGCGACCATGATCGCGGTCCAGGGCGGTCTGGCCCTGCGGTCCATCGCCGAGTGCGGCTCTGACCTGCAGAAGGAACGCTGGCTGCCGGCGGTTGCCGCCGGCAAGGAGTATGCAGCGTTCGCGTTGACGGAGCCCACCCACGGCTCGGACGCGGTGGCCCTCGAATCCACGGCCACTGGAACGGCCGGCGGTTTTCTTCTCAACGGCGAGAAGAAATGGATCGGCAACGGCTCCGTCGGCGGGGTCAGCGTGGTGTGGGCCCGGGGCGAGGACGGCCAGGTCCACGGCTATCTGGTGCCGCAGGACTCCCCCGGTTACTCCGCCACGAAAATCGAAGGCAAGCTGGCCTTGCGTGCCATCTGGCAGGCCCACCTCCGGCTGGAGAACGTCTTTGTCCCCGAAGAGAACGTCCTTCCCGGGGCACGGTCCTTCAAGGACACGGCGCGCGTCCTGCTGGCCACCCGGCTGGGTGTCGCCTGGTCCGCCGTCGGCCACGCCACCGCCTGCTACGAAACCGCGGTCCAGTATGCCAAGCAGCGCCAGCAGTTCGGCCGGCCGCTGGCTGCCTCGCAGATCGTGCAGGAACGGCTGGCCCGGATGCTCAGCGAGCTCGCCACCATGCAGCTGATGGTCGTCCAGATGACGCGGCTCGATGAGGAAGGGGCGCTCACGCCCGAACAGGCCTCACTTGCCAAATACACGTGCACCCGCGTTGCCCGTGGCATCGCGTCCAACGCCCGCGACCTGCTGGGAGGCAACGGCATCCTTCTGGCGAACCGCGTCGCCCGGCACTTCGCCGATATCGAAGCCATCCACACCTACGAAGGCACCGAAACAATGCAGGCCCTCATCATCGGCCGGGGCATCACCGGCACCTCCGCCTTCGCGTGATCCACGCTTTCCCTCCCACCCCGAAAGGATTCCTCGTGAACCAGAACGCCAACATCCCCGTCATCCTCGGCGGCGCCCGCACGCCGTTCGGCCGGTTCCGCGGAGGCCTCACCCCCTTCTCCTCCAGCGACCTGGGCGCCCACGCCATCCGGGCCGCGCTGGAACGAACAGGCGTCGCCCCGGAACAAATCGGGGCCGTCATCGTCGGACAGGTCATCCAGGCAGGCGCAGGACAAGGTCCCGCGCGGCAGGCGAGCCTGGCCGCCGGCATTGGCTGGGACGTGCCGACCGTCACGATCAACAAGCTCTGCCTGTCCGGGCTCACAGCCGTGATTGACGCCGCCCGGATGATCCGCGCGGGGGAAGCCGACTTCATCGTTGCGGCCGGCCAGGAATCGATGACCAACGCCCCCCATCTGGTGCCGGGACTCCGGTCCGGCGTCGTCATCGGGGACGCTCCGATGCTCGACTCGCTGAACCACGACGGGTTGCAGGATCCGGTGAGCGGCCTGCTGATGGGCGCCGCCACGGACGCCGGCAACGCCGAGCGCGGCATCGTGCGCGCCGAGCAGGACGCCGTCGCAGCCCTGTCCCACCAGCGCGCCGAAGCGGCGCGCGCCGCCGGAGTGTTCGCCGAGGAGATAGCGCCGATCCAGGTGCCCCAACGCAAGGGCCCCGCGGTGATGCTCGAGCATGATGAGGGCATCCGCCCGGAAACCACCGCCGAATCACTGGCGCAACTCCGGCCCGCCTTCTCCAAAGACGAGGCGGCCACCATCACCGCCGGTTCCTCTTCCCCTCTCTCTGACGGCGCAGCGGCCCTGGTGATCGCCAGCAAGGCGGCCGCCGAAGCTGCAGGGCTCGAATGGATTGCCGAAATCGGCGCCCACGGCCAGACGGCGGGACCGGACGGTTCCCTGCATTCCCAGCCGGCCCGGGCGATTGAACGCGCCCTCAAGCTGGAGGGGCTTACCGTGCAGGAACTCGATCTCGTAGAGATCAACGAAGCCTTCGCGTCGGTCCTGATCCAGTCCGCCAAGGACCTGGGCATCGAGACGGACGGCGTGAACGCCGAAGGCGGCGCCATCGCCCTCGGGCACCCGGTCGGGGCGTCGGGCGCGCGTTTGGTCCTGCACCAGGCGCTGGCCCTGAAGCGCCGCGGTGGCGGCACCGGCGTCGTTGCCCTCTGCGGCGGCGGCGGCCAGGGCGACGCCCTGATCCTCAAAGCATGACCATCCCAACGAAGAAGCAGGCCATGACCACCAACAATTCCGCCGACGGTTTTGCAACAATTTCCGTCGCAGCCATCCTGGCCGAATCCGCCCGGAGGACGCCGGACAGCATCGCCCTGGTCGTGGACGAGGACAAGACCAGCTACGGCGATCTGTGGCGTCAGACCCGCGCCTACGCCGGGGCGCTGCGCGCGCGTGGCATCAGCCCCGGCGACGCCGTCGCCGTCTTGATTCCCAACGTTCCGGACTTCGCCCGGGTGTACTACGCCATCCTGTCGCTGGGAGCCATTGTGGTACCGGTGCACGCCCTGCTCAAGGCACGCGAAATCGAGTACGTGCTCCAGGACAGCGGTGCCACTTTGTTGATTTGCGCCGCTCCGCTGCTGAAGGAGGGGGCTGCCGGCGCCGCCGCCAGCGGGATCGATGTGCTGACCGTGATGGCGCCCGACGAAGGCGTGCTGCCCCGGCTTGAAGCGGAGGCCGCCGCGTCCGAGCCGATCCGGACGTACGTCCCCTGCCGGCCCTCGGACACCGCCACGATCCTCTACACCTCCGGCACCACCGGCAAGCCAAAGGGGGCGCTCGGCACCCACTTCGCCCTCGTGGAACAAACGAGCGTCCTGCTGACGAGCGTCATGGACTTCAAGCCGGGGGACGTCCTCTTCGGCGGTTTGCCGCTCTTCCACACCTTTGGCCAGACGGTCGTTCTCAACGCGGGGCTGCGCGCCGGCGCCACCGTTGTCCTGATGCCGCGCTTCAGCGGAGAGGGCGCCCTCAAACTACTGGACCGGCACAACGTGAACATCTTCGTCGGGGTGCCGACCATGTATGTGGCCCTTCTGGAAGCCGCCAAGACCATTGCCGTCCGTCCGGCTGCCCTGCGTTACGGCGTCTCCGGCGGATCGTCCCTCCCGCTGGCCGTGATGGACAAGTTCCGCGACGTTTTCGGCATCGAAATCCACGAAGGCTACGGACTGACCGAAACATCCCCCGTCGCCGCGTTCAACCACGTCGGCACACCACCCCGGCCAGGCACCATCGGAGTTCCGATCTGGGGCGTCGACATTGAGATCGCCCGTGCCGAAACGGTTGAAAGCATCGAACTGCTGCCCGCCGGCGAACTCGGCGAACTCGTCATCCGGGGACACCTGCTGATGAAGGGCTACCTCAACCGGCCGGAGGCCACCGCCGAGGCAATCGTTGACGGCTGGTTCCGCACGGGGGACCTCGGGACGAAGGACGACGACGGCTACCTGACAATCGTGGACCGCAAGAAGGACATGATCATCCGCAACGGGTACAACGTCTACCCCCGCGAGGTTGAGGAAATCCTGCTCACCCACCCGCAGGTGGTCAGCGCCGCCGTCTACGGAGTCCCGCACGATGTCCACGGCCAGGAAATCGCCGCCGCGATCGTGCTCGACGCCGGAGCCACTGCCACGGAGACCGAGCTGATCGAATTCGCCAGCGCACAGCTCGCCGCGTACAAGTACCCCCGGGTCATCAGGCTGCTCGCGGAACTCCCCCTCGGACCCAGCGGAAAGATCCTCAAACGGAACCTCGCGACGGAATCCGCCGGATCCTAGAGGACCGGTCCCAGCCCACAACGTCGCGGCCCCGCAGATCTTTCAGGCTCAACCGATGGTCCGCTCAACAAAAAAGGAATCGACCCATGACTGAGACCAGCCGCAACGACTACAGCACCATCGACGTTCCCGTGCGCAGCGGCCTTCTCCGTACCGCGATCTGGGGGCCAGCTGATCCCTCGGCCCCGACCGTCCTTGCCGTGCACGGCGTAACGTCCTCACACATGCAGTGGACGGTCCTGGCCGATGCCCTCCCCGGCGTTCGGATCATCGCGCCGGACCTGCGCGGCCGGGGGCGCAGCAACGCGTTGCCCGGACCATTCGGCATGGCCGCCCACGCCCAGGATCTGGCGGCACTTCTTGATGCGGCGTCGGCTGACCGGGTCGTGGTGCTTGGCCACTCCATGGGCGCCTTCGCGGCGGCGGTCTTCGCCCGGGCCTACCCGCAGCGGGTGAGCTCGCTCGTGCTGGTGGACGGCGGCCTTCCGCTCACGCTGCCGGCCGGAGTCAGCGTGGACCAGGCCATTGCCGCGATCCTCGGGCCCGCGGCCGCGCGCCTGTCGATGAGTTTCCCGGACCGCGAAACGTATCTGGGATTCTGGCGCCGCCACCCGGCTTTTGCCGACGGCTGGAACGACGCCGTCGAAGCCTACGCACGATACGACTTGATGGGGGAAGCCCCGGAACTTCGTCCCTCGACCTCCATCGAAGCAATGACCGAGGACTCGAAGGATCTCCTGGCCGGGACCTCCGTTCGCCAGGCGCTGCACGATCTCCACCACCCGACCGTCCTGCTGTGGGCGCCGCGCGGGCTCCTCAATGAATCCCCCGGTCTTTACACACAGGAATCCGTTGACCCATGGACCGGCAGCCAGCCGTCACTGCGGGCCGAAATGGTACCCGACGTCAATCACTACACAATCGTCATGGGACGCTCAGGCGCGGCGCAGGTAGCCGCCGCGGTCGGCGACGCTCTGGGCGTTGACCGGGCCGGGCTGGCATCGACGCCACCGGAACTCACATAACTCCCATCTCCTGAAGCGCCCACGAGTTACCATCCGGATCGCTGAAGTACGCGAATTTGACGCCGCCCATGTCCTCAATATCGCTCACGGTGGCACCGTGGTTGATGAGTTGCTCGCGCGCGGCAGCTATGTCGTCAACGACTAAATGCAAGCCCTTGACCGTGCTGCCGTCCGCGTTGCTGTTGCCCATCCCAGAGCCGATGACGATGGAGCATGCTGAACCAGGTGGCGTTAGCTGGACAATCCGCATGCCATTCCCGGGCTGCACGTCGTGATCCAGATTGAACCCGACGGTGTCCGTGTAGAAAGCCTTACTCCGCTCCACGTCTGCTACCGGCAGCGGCACCAGTTCCAGTTTCATTTGCACGCGCATGTATTTCTCCTAGTATTTTCTTCACCGACGCTTGAATCCCAGGGTTGTCATGGGTCGATCCGTCGTATCTCGATGGGCCACAGCCTGGCCTCGCCGAACTTGCCGGCGATTTCCGCGGCGCGGGCCATGTCCACGCAGTCGACGATGTAGTAGCCGGCCACGATTTCCTTCGTCTCCATGTACGGACCGTCGGTCACGGTGCAGGTACTGCCGCTGTTCCTTACGAACTTCGCCTCGTCACCGAGCTCATGAGCCTCCACGAACTCTCCGGAGGCCCTGAGTTCTTTCTGCAATGCGGTGTGCGCCTGCATGATCGCCTCGATCTCGGACGCGGAGAGCGCGTTCCAGGTCTCGACGTTGTTGGGGATCAGCATGAGGTGTTTCATTTCTGCTCCTTTGCGGTGGGTGCCGGGCATCTGGCCGGGCTGGGGTCAGGCGCGGACGAGGACTCGGGGCTGGTCTCGGCCAGGCGTTTGGCGAGGTAGCGGCGCTCGGCCTCGGAGGGTGCGAGGCCGAACGCGCGCTGATATTCGCGGCCGGCCTCCGTTTTTCTGCCCAGGCGTCGCAACAAGTCAGCCTTCGCCGCGGGCAGGAGGTAGTACCCCTCGAGTGAACGGGCTTGGTCCAGCCGCTCGATGAGGGCCAGTCCTGCCCCGGGCCCCTGGGACATCGCGACGGCGACGGCACGGTTGAGCTCGACAACCGGTGACGGCGCAATCCGGGCAAGGGCGTCATAGAGCAAGGCCACGCGGGCGAAGTCTGTGCTGCCGGCGTCGCGGGCCCTCATGTGGCACGCCGCGATGGCGGCCTGGATGCGGTAGCTCCCGGGCCGGGAACCACGGGACAGGCCCAACCCGTCGGCAGCAGCCAGCAGCGTCACAGCCTCCGCAATGGCAGCCTTATCCCAGGATGACCGGTCCTGCTCCTCCAGCGTCACCAGGTCCCCGGCGTCGTCTGTCCGTGCCCGCCGCCGGGCATGGTGGAACAGCATGAGCGCCAGCAGCCCCAGGGCCTCCGGTTCCTGCGGGGAACCATCGAGCAGCGCCACCAGCAGCCGGGTGAGGCGAATGGCTTCCCGGGCCAGCGGCCCGCGGAGGAGTGCGTCGCCGCCGGTGGCGGAATAGCCTTCGTTAAACAGCAAATACAGCACGGCCAGGATCCCGGACGTGCGTTCGGAGATCCGCTCCGGTGGCGGCACCCGGTACGGGATCCCGGCATCCCGGATCTTCGCCCGGGCCCGGACCAGCCGTTTGGTCATGGTGGCTTCCGGGACCAGGAACGCGCGCGCGATCTCAGCCGTGGTCAGCCCCGCGACCGTGCGCAGCGTCAACGCCACCCGGGCATCGAGCGGGAGGGCAGGGTGGCAACAGGTGTGGATCAACCGCAACCGGTCGTCGCCGGCCGCCGGACCGCTGCCGGCCTCCCCGGCCGGACCTTCGAGTGCCAGACCTTCGAGTTCCGTGAGAATCGCGAGTTCACTCACCGCCCTCTTTTCGCTCGCGGCACTGCGCATCCGGTCGATCGCCCTGTTCCTGGCCACGGTGGTCAGCCACGCCCCGGGGTTCCGCGGCATGCCGCGGGCCGGCCAGTCGACCAGGGCGCGCGCGAACGCATCCTGGACACAATCCTCAGCCAGGCTCCAATCCCCCGTCACCCGGATGAGGGTGGCGGTGATCCGTGCGGTCTCCGCCGCGGAGGCCGCCGCGAGCACGGTGCGCACGTCCGTCAGCTCCGGCGCCACGTCGCCCCTCCCCCGGTCATCAGCGCCGCCCGGCGGGCGGGTGGCTACAATCCGAGCGGCCACACGGGCCTGATCTCGATCTTGCCGAACCGGGCCATCGGGTGCTTGGCCGCGACCTCGATCGCCTCATCAAGATCGGCACACGCGATGATGTCATAGCCCGCGATCCATTCCTTCGTCTCCGCAAACGGCCCATCCGAGACCACCACCTCACCCCCGCGCACCGTAACCGTTGTGGCGTCCTCCACGGGACGCAGCCGGTCCCCGTGACGGGCGACACCGCGGGCTTCCATTTCGGCCGCCCATTCTACGATATTGTCCTCGGCCGCCACATATTCCGGCGCCGCGGGATCGCTACAGATGAAAAGCATGTACTCCACTTTGACTCCTCCCTTTCGGTTGCTACACCACTACGACGGCCGGGATGCCGCCAAAAGGACACCTGACGAAAAATACTTTTCCGGACGCCGTCAAAGACATCCAGGGCCCGTGCTTGCGTGCCCCTTTGCCGGCCAAAGCCCAGTTGCACGGGACATCATCGAATGCCGCTGCGGTAGAGCCGTCGCAGTCGGGCGGGCGCCCGGCCTTCCTTCCTGCGGCGTCGCGCGGCCACGACGAACGCCGCGACCGCGAGAGTTGCTGCTGCGGCTGTGCCGGCGATGCCGGGCGGCGAGTTCCAGGGTCCGGCGGCCGCGTCGGCAGCTTGTGTCCCGGCGGGAGACTGGGTCTCCTGCCGTGGCGCCCGGCGTTATCACGGACAGCGCGGGGCTGAGGGCGCTTGCCACGTAGAGGGTCCCGTCCGGCCCGACAGCGGCCTCCGTGGGTCCGCCCGGGACATAGATGCTGTAGGCCACGGTGTCAGCTCCTGGTTTGATGACGGCGACGTGATTGGAACTGATGTTCGTGACATAGATCGTCCCGTCCGGTCCGGCGGCGATCCCGTGGGGGTTATCACTCTTCCCGGGAGTGGCGCTGACCTGGATGGTCCGTGAGACGGTGTTCGCCCCGGCCGGGATCACCGAGACCGTCCCGTCGTCCTGGTTCGTCACGAACGCGGTGCCGTCATTCGTGACCGCCACTTCCACCGGACTTGCCCCGACCGTGACGGTGCGGTCCACCGCCGATGCGCCGGACGCGATGACCGAGACGGTGCGGTCGGCAGCGTTGGGAACGAAGACCGTGCCGTCGGGTCCGACGGCGATCAGATGGTTCCCGTGCAAGACCGGAATGTTCCGTGCGACGCCCGCCGCTCCGGCCGGGATGACGCCCACCACGTCCCGGCCCGTTGAACTGTCCTGCTCAGCCACGTACAGCGTGCCGTCCGGGGCCATTCCGATCCCGGAAACGTTGTTGCCCGTACTGAGGGTGCGCGAGGGACGGGCCGATCCCGGTGGTATCACCCGGATCCCGCCGGCCGCGTTGTAGTTGCCCACGTACGCCGTGCCGTCAGTACCAACCACCACCCCGACGGGTGTGCCGCCGACGTCGAGAACCTCCGCAGGGGCTGCCACGGCCGGGGCTGCCCCCAGAAGAAGGACCGCTCCCACCGCGGCCGCAGTCCTCAGACTTTGATGCTTCACTCTTTTGTCTACCCCCATAGATGTGCCGTGCACCACGGCGCTGGAACCCCGGTTCACGAAGCCTACTCCGCACGACCGGTGACTTCCGGCTAACGGTGAGGTGATCCCGGCCCGTCAGCCGCGGCGACAGGAGCGACCGGTCCGATGGAGCCGCGCTCCTCTGCCCGACACGGCTACACTTTTGAAGGCAACAGGTGAAAGTCAGCCCGAGCCAAAGACAGGGCATGCCGTCGCATCCCCGTCGCCTGCCCGGCCGGCGGGAGTCCGCCAGCCGCCGGCCGATACGGGCCGAAAATCCATTCCTCCGGAAGCAGTCCTTGATGGTCGAACAACTGATGGCCTTTACGCTGACCTGCGTCGTCGTGGTCCTGGTCCCCGGCCCCGATTTTGCCCTGGTGCTGAAGAACGCACCCCGCGGGCCGCGCTCAGCGGCAACAACCGCAATCGGAATCATGGCCGGTAACACGATCCTTGCTCTTCTCGCTGTGCTCGGCGTCACGGCGCTCTTGGGTGCGTCCGAAATTCTTGGCAATGCCATCAGGATCGCCGGCGCCACGTACTTGCTCTATCTGGGGACCCGCGCCCTGCTGGAGGCCTTCGGCCGCCCCCGCAGTCACCCCACGGCCCCGGAACCCGGGTTTGGATTCCGCGGGAACTCACCATTCCTTCAAGGAATGGTCAGCAATCTGCTCAACCCCAAGGTCGCCGTCTTCTATCTGTCCCTTTTCCCGCAATTCAATCTCGCCCCGCTTCCCCCGCTGGGGCAGCACGCGTTGATGGCCGGCATCTTTCTCCTCACAGCATTGGCGTGGTACATCGTGCTGGTACATGCGCTCAAGAGAATCTCCACGGCACTGGGCCGCCCCCGCGTGAACCGGATCATCACCGGTGGATCCGGTACCGTCCTGGTCGGCGTTGGCGGGACAATCCTGACGAAATCGCTGGCCTCCACGTAACGGTCCGGTGGCCGGCCGACGCGGCCGGCAACGCCCGGTTCGAGGAGGTTCGAGGAGGACTCTTGTCCTGGTCCGGCCGTGCTGGCCGGCAACTCTCACCCAGCACCGGAATGCATCGCCGGCCGGGACTTTTTGTCCGTGTACAAATGCCCGGAACGGGCATTTAATGGTTATGGTCCTGTTTCCGGCCAATGCTCCCGGCAGGACAATGGCCCTGAAGAATCGGGCACTCCATCACCGCCGGCGGCTGATACCGGCGGAACATGTTCACATCACACCGCGTTTGCGTTCTTCGCCTCAGGAGAAGCCGGGATTCCCGCAGACCCGTCAGGCCGGTCATAACGTTGTGGATCGAACCAGGACGTAAACCATGAGTAAAGGTCATTCCCATGCATGCAATTACCCGCGTTATTGGGACCGCCGCCATGACAGCTGCGTTGGGTCTGGGCGTTAGCGCCCTTCCCGCCAGCGCGGCGGCCCCTGCCCCTGCCAGCATGTCCGCCCAAAACTGGCCGGACCACAATAGCGACCACAACAAGTGTGACCGCTTCGACCGGTCAGACCACAGCAACTGGTGGAACCACGGCAACTGGTGGGACCGCTGCGATAACCGTGACCACCGGGACCACGGAGATAACCGTGACCACCGCATTGGTGACAACCGCGACCACCCCTTCATTCGGTGACGGCCACACGCGGCCAGACGCGTGAAATCGACTGACCGCAGATCAGCGGGACGGCGGAAATATCTTCCACTCCGTCCCGCTGACATTTGCGTCCCCGATCTGGTCAGGAACGATGGCACCATCGGTCCGCGATCATCGCCGTCCGCCCCGCGGTAACCGGCCATTTCCGGGCCGGCGTTTAGCTTGCACGCGGAGACTGCTATCCCGGGATTACAGTGACCCGGCTCTCGGCGTCGACTTCTACGCTGAAGCCGGCGGCGCTGATTGGAGGCCGTCCACCCGCAGGGCGCCGAACGGCGTCGGGCTGGTTGCGCAGCTTGCGGGCAGCGCCCCAGGTCCCTCGGTGACGAGTTCGGTGGCCATCACAGTGCTGTGGCTGTTCCTCTTCAGTGCCAGCGGTGTCGTCAACAAACTCCTCGCACTGGTCGGCGCTTCCGGACCCAACTGGTTCCAGGACCCCGACGGGGTGCTGCGCCTGGCAGCCGGCAGCCTCGGCATCACCACCCCGCCGGCATCCCTGGCCGGCCGGTCCTTCCTGGGTGTCAGCTGGTGGGACTGGATGTCCGGACCATCCGTGGCGATGTCCGCTTTCATCCTGATGGCGGTCTTCACCACCTCCGGAACATTCAAGCTGCTGTTCATCGCAGCCCTGCAGAACCTACAAGGCGAGCTCCAGGAAGCCGCCATGCTCGATGGCGCCACCGGCCGGTAGCGCTTCCGGTTCGTCACATTGCCCATGCTGCGCCCTACGCTGTTCACCGTCATCACGCTCGGCCTGATCGGCACCTGGCAGGTCTTCGACCAGATCTATACCGGCATTCAGGGCGGCCCTGCCAAAACCACCCTGACGCCTGCCTACCTGTCGTTCAGCACTGCGTTCAACAACCAGCAATGGGGCCAGGGCGCCGCCATCGGTCTTCTGTCATTCGCCATCATCATCTTCTTCGCCATCATTTCAACGGCTGATCCTGCGCGAACGCACCACCGTTCCGCGCCGCAAGCGGTTTAATCCGCCACTGCCCAAGGGAGGAACGAAATGACCGTATCCCCCTTCAGTGCCCCGACCGTTGATGCTGAGAACCAGGCCGCGCCCCTGATGGCACCCGGCCAACGGCCCGGGCCTGCGCGCGACCTTGTCTAGTCCGCGGCGTTGGCCCTCGTGGATGCCGAAGGACTCGACGCCCTCACCGTGCGGAATTCGTCGTCGACCCGGAGGAAAACGAAGCCCTTCTGCGCCTGGGCCTGCACCGTCTGCCGCCCAAGGACTTCCCCCGCCTTCGCACCTTGGCCCCGGTCCTCGCCGACTACGACGGTGCAGCCGAACTGGATGAGGGAATCACCA